>JAFCZV010000498.1 GCA_019314155.1 Deltaproteobacteria bacterium | reverse complement strand
ACAACTTACCACAGAGGCACAGAGAACACAGAGGGTTAAATTTTTTCCCTGGACGGGAGACCCCAGTTAAATGCGCTCCGCTGTGATTAACATCAATTGAACGGGGCATGCGGCGACCAGGGGAAGAAGAAGGTAGGAAGATCAGAAAATGGGGGGCAGCCGGTATGATCTATCATTATAATTTGACAAGGTTTGAATATGGAGTTATAATATGATAATAACTTGTCGTTATAATTATACTTTAGTCCAATTATATAGCAAATAGGATGCCAAAATCATCCTAATGGCACAACCTTTTTTAGGAGAAGAACCATGGAGACAGAAAAAATATTACAGAATATAACAAAACCTTTTATTATGGCAGGGTTATATAAGGATGAAAAATCAGTCCTAACTGATATAGTATTGGATTACATTACGCGCAAGATAAAGCAATACGATAAGACAATACGGGCTTTAAAGAAAAAATACGGTAGTGATTTCAACGAGTTTACTCTGACTATAAAAAACAAGGCCACTCTTGATCAAGAAGATGATTGGATGGATTGGAAAAGTGCTATTGAAATGAGACAATCCTGGAATAATGTTCAAAAAATGATTATCAATAATGAGTGATAGAGTTGAACTATCTGAAATTATAGAGCATCTTAAGAACAAGCGCATCATATCTTCGGTTAAAGTCGTGTCTGTTGATGATTCAATACAAAGAAGCATTTGCAGATTGCGATGTAACTTACTTCCTTCTCGGTTCAAATTGGATATTCGGCTTATTCAGACCGAAATAGAGATCATCTATTCATATCAATTATTTCATAAGCGTCCTATCTTACGATGGGATAACGCCCCTCACTTTCCAGATATTGCAACATTTCCTCACCATTGCCATAACCAGAAAGGCGAGATTGGGAAGTCTAATTTAATAGGGTATGTTTTAGCGGACATTGATCTTGTTCTTAAAGAAATCAAGAAGTTTTTAATCAGGTAATTTATCCTTCCTCGTGTCCCGGCTAAACAAAAAAGACAGAACGGTTTAACCCCAGTATCATCTGCCGGAGCTACCCCGGTTAAATGGTCCTACGGAATTTAACTGGGCACAGCGGGGCAGGCCCCAGTACGTTTTTTTTGTGTTATTAGACAGGATTTACGGGATTACCTGGATTTGTTTTTTCTTCATCATTATCCGGCCTCAGGCCTGTATGTCCTACGGGCAGGAAGCGGCCCCGGTGGGATGAAAATGACGAAATGCAATCCACCAAAGGTGGGATAAACCATGTGAATCCTGTTGATACTGTCAAATGAAGGCCCGGCAATCAAATATAAAAGCATTCTGGTTATGGATTGACAAATATGATTGCAGTGCATACAATGCAATCATGACGTGAAAAAAATCAGGAGGTATTTTTATGGGGAGTTTGACCTTACGCAATATCGACGATTCCTTAAAGAAAAGTCTTCGCATGAGGGCAGCTGCTAATGACAGGTCTATGGAAGAGGAAGCAAGACAGATTCTCCGCCAGTCTCTGTTGCGCAAAAAGAGTTCTGTTGGCATCGGGACCCAAATATCTCAGCGCTTTGCCGCCGCCGGGGGAATTGATTTGCCGGAAGCGGTCCGCTCTGCGCCGCGACGGCCGCCGGCTTTTCTTGAGGATGACGCGCCGTGATTCTCCTCGATACCAATGTTCTCTCGGAATTGATGCATCCGCTACCTGAGCCTCGAGTCGTTCGGTGGCTGGACGCACGATCTGAATTTGACCTCTGGATCAGCGCAATAACCGTCGCCGAGATTCGGCTGGGCATCGCGCTCCTGCCGGAAGGAAAGCGTAAGAATTTGTTGACTGATTTGGCCGAGCAGACGTTTCAGGAAGACTTTTCCGAGCAATGCCTTCCTTTTGATTGCGAAGCAGCGCGGGAATATGCCCTGATCGTTGCAGAGCGGAATCGGAAGGGCAGTCCTGTTAGTGTGGAAGATGCGCAGATCGCTGCGGTTGCCCGGACCGCAGGCCTTACACTGGCAACGCGGAATACAAAGGATTTTTCGGGTATCCAAGGGTTAGCGCTGGTCAACCCATGGGTTGACCCATAGGCAATCAAAAGAATGAAAGCCCTTTCCATCATCGGCACCCGGCCAGAGCCCATCAAGATGTCGCCAATAATTCAGAAGTTCAAGGTTGAAGGCGGCTGTTTGTGTGACAGCCAAGCACCGGCAAATGTTGTATTAGCG
>JAFCZV010000082.1 GCA_019314155.1 Deltaproteobacteria bacterium | reverse complement strand
GAAATTCTTGTCCCATCCCTTCCTGAAGACACATTACTGCTTGAAGAATTTCTCAGGGATATCAAAGGCCGGCGGGTTAGAATTTTAAGCCCCAAAAGGGGTGAAAAAGTCCGTCTTGTTCAACGTGCATCTCAGAATGCGGAAAACAGTTTGAAGACACATAAGGCTTTGATTGCAAACGACGTGGACCTGCTTTCCCGCCTCAAGAAACAACTGAGGATGGACCGAATGCCTTGGCGGATCGAGTGTTTTGATATCTCCAACATTTCAGGTACGTCGGCGGTTGCAGGAATGGTTGTTTTTGAAAAGGGAAAACCCAATAAATCATTATATCGAAAATACAAACTCCAGGGAACAGGCATACCGGACGACTATGCTTATATGGCTGAAGTCCTGAAAAGAAGGTACGGCAAAGGTGAAAAATCGGAGCCCTATCCGGACATGCTGATGGTCGACGGCGGTAAAGGACAGCTCAATGTAGCGGTGGCGGTAATAAAGTCCTTGAAAATAGAACAAAAAATTCAAATTATCAGCATCGCTAAAAAAAATGAAGAAAAAGGGGAAACCCGAGATAAAATCTTTAAACCTGAGCAGGCCAATCCCGTAAATTTAGGCAGAAGAGGGGACCTCCTCCTGTTTTTAGAAAGAATTCGGGATGAAGCCCATCATTTTGCCATCTCTTTTCACCGCAAGCATCGCAGGAAGACCTTTGTGAATTCGGCCCTCGATTCAATTCCCGGTGTTGGAAAAAAGAGAAAGAAAATACTTTTAACACATTTCAAAAGCATTAAAAAAATCCGGACAGCAACTTTGGAAGAACTCTGCGCACTGCCTGGATTTAATCGAAAAACAGCCGAAAATGTTAAACGGACGTTAAAACAGACCCCATAAAATCGTGTCGCGCAACCCCCCCTGCTTACGGGTTACTTGAAGCCCTTTCAATCCCTCCAGTTCGTGAGTTCGAGCCTTTTGTAAAGCCCTTAGCTCGCTACGCGTAGAGGCATTCAACCCCGTTGGTATCAATGGATTCAAATTAAACATTGGACGCATCATTCATCCCAAACCGCTTCATTTTACGCCAGAGTGAAACCCGATCGATACTCATTATTCTTGCTGCTTTGGTTTTATTTCCCTCGCATTTACCAAGTACCCATTTAATGTAGTTTTTCTCCTGATCCTCCAGCGTCGGCAGATCTGAATCGTTGCGGCGGTAGGTTTCAATGGAAAGATTGCAGATATATTCCGGCAGTTCGCTAACGGTGATATCCGGCCCGTTCGCCAGAACGACAGCCCGTTCAATGACATTTTCCAGCTCTCTGATATTTCCCGGCCAACAGTATTGACAAAGCAATTCCATAGATTCCTTGGGAATATTTTGAATATCTTTGTTCATGGCTTTATTTTTTTGAGCCAGAAAGTGATGTGCCAAAAGTGGTATGTCGCCGTGCCGATCGGTGAGAGAGGGAAGTTTTATGGTGATGACATTCAGACGGTAAAATAAATCCTGTCGAAAATGATCTTTTTCCACATCTTCTTTGAGATCATGATGGGTAGCGGCGATGAATCTCACATCCACAGAAACGGGTGTCTCGCCGCCAACCGGCAGAACCTCTTTTTCCTGAATGACGCGCAATAGCTTCACCTGCATACTCAGCGGCATATCCCCGATTTCATCCAGGAAAACCGTTCCGCCGTCAGCCACCTTGATCAATCCCGACTTTGTCTTTTTGGCGCCGGTAAACGCTTCTTTTTCATGACCGAACAGTTCATTGGACATAAGTTCTTCCGTAAATGAACCGCAGTTAAAGGCAATGAATTTTTTTTTCGAACGAAGGCTAAGCTGGTGGATTGATCGAGCGACCAGTTCCTTCCCGGTTCCGCTTTCACCAAGGACCAGGACATTGATGTCCGAAGAGGCAATCTGATGAATTGTTTTTTTAACATCTATCATGACCTTGCTCTGCCCGACAATGTTAGAAATCTTTTTTTGCTTTTTGAGCGTTTCTTTAAGTTCAATGTTTTCAAGCCGAAGCCGCCGTTTTAAAAGCGCCTCTTTAGTAATCTGACGAACTTCTCCGATTTTATAAGGTTTGGCGACATAATAGTATGCGCCGTCATGCATGGCCTGTACCGACGTCTCAATGGTGGCATAGCCGGTAATCATAATGACTTCTGTGTAAGGCTGAAGCTCTTTTGTCTTATGCAACACCTGCATGCCGTCAACTTTTTCCATTTTCAGATCGGTGATGACAAGATCGAAGTTTTTTGAGTGAAGCAAATCGACGGCTTTGCTCCCGTTGTTTACGGAAACAACGTCGTAACCTGTTTTGATCAGAATATGCTCAAGATTCTTCTGTGCAATATCCTCGTCTTCAACAATAAGAATAATCTCTTTTTTTTTATCCACGATTATCTTTCTATAATTCCCGTTGATCGGGATGATTGAATGGCAAAAAACAAGTGAATGTCGTTCCGTTTCCGACTTCGCTGGAAACGGATATATTGCCGCCATGGAGTTCCATAATGCCGTAAATGATGGAAAGTCCCAGCCCTGACCCTTTGCCGACTTCTTTTGTGGTGAAAAAGGGGTCAAAAACCTTTAAAATGATATTTTCAGGAATCCCTTCACCCGTGTCTATCACCTGGAAAGAAAATCCATTCTCGTCCCATTCATTTTTCGCCCTGATGGTGATGTCTCCGCCGTCTTTCATGGCGTGCACCGCATTGACGATAAGATTCATTAAAACCCGTTCTATCCGTTTCGGCCCCATAACGGCCTGGATATCATCGAGCACCTCGATATTGAAATGGATATCATCCGGTATTTGTGATTGAATATGCTGGATAGCACTGTCCACCAAATCCTTAAAATTTACCTGTTTCAAAGTCAGGGTCCGTTCTCTTGCGAACTCCAGCAAAGAACTAACGATTTCCTTTCCCCTTTCCACCTCTTTTTCAGCGCCCGTCAACAATTCTTTTTTAAATTCCAGATCATTTTCTTCCAGTTCTTCGATGAGGATCTGTAGCGAGGTGGAAATATTGTTGAGGGGATTGTTCAATTCATGGGCCACACCTGAGGTGAGTCTTCCTAGAGAAGCCAACTTCTTGGCCTTCATGAGCTGTCTACTCCGTTTGTTCAGCTCATCAAACATATTATTGAGACTGTTCACGAGAGATTCAAATTCATCGCCGGTTTTTATCTCCGGGATATTATCAAAATCGCCGCTGGCGATTTTAGTAATAGCGTTCTCTATGGTCTTTAGCGGCCGGTTGACATTAAAATTCAAAAAAAGAGCAATTGAAACGGAAAGGATAAATACAGGTATCAGCGCCAATAAATGAATGGTCTTTGATTTTCCGATCAGGTCCCGGGTAAATGCACTCTCCTTTTTTACGATTTTTCTCAGGTTACTGGTGAGAATTCTTCCCTGCTTTCGGATGAACTCGATGGTGTCCGGAGGGACCACCAAATGTCCTTCTTCATGTAATTTCAAGAGATCTGATAGAGCTTCCTTGTACGTCACCAGTTCGGCAATTCTTTGGTCAAGATTTTTTGCCAGGGTATATTTCCCGTATTTATTCAGTATATTACGAAGGATATCCTCAGTCTGGCGGACATAGTATAGAGCCTCTGCAATATTTTTTCTGTCAAAGGATAAAAAATAGTTTTTTTCGTACCGGCGGGCTTCCAAGATGGCATTAAAAAGATCGTATTCTCCCACGATGATCTGAATTTTCTGGTTGAGGACATACTGGCTATAGTAACTGCGTGCCCATATAAGCGCACTAAGACAGATAAATAAAGTAAAAGCGAGAAAAATCTTTCCTCTGATACTGATTTTCATGGTGATCTACTCAACCTCCATCGATTTTAGAACTGATGCTCCACAAAGAAAGATATTAAGAATAATACGGCAAACCTCGTGCCGAGATAAATTTGAATCGTTGGGATAAGGCAAAGTCAAGTTGCCGATATTAATTACAATATCATAAAGTTAGAATCGTTGATACCCATTTTGTACAGATATCGGATCCGCTGGATACGATTTTTGTCTTCATTTTCAATGATCGCCGATGCCGATTCTCTGGTCAAGTCTATGTTTACTGAATCCCATAAAAGAAATAAATAATGGCCAACTCTACAGCTAAAAAGATGGCGGTCATCACCACTCCCGCCTTGGCGTAGTCTACGGTTCGGTATCCCCCTGGCCTCATGATGAGCGCATTGACTTGGTGTGTCGGCAGCACAAATGTGTTGGATGCGGACAGTCCCACAACCAGCGCGGCCATTCGCGGATCACCACCGGCCATGACCGCCATGTTCATGCACAGCGGAACCAGAAGAACCGTTGCGCCGACATTGGAAATCACCAGGGTGAAAAAAGAGGTCATGACACCCACCGCCGCCAGCAGAACAATAAGCGTTGGATTCCCAAGCAGTTCAAGAACAAATTCTGCAATAAAAGCAGCGGTTCCAGTTTTTTCAAAGGTAACGCCCAAAGGAATCAGTCCGGCCAGGAGAAAAACCGTCATCCAGTCCACTGCCCGATAAGCTTCATCCACGGAAAGTACACCGGTGATGATCATGCCCAACGCGCCGGACATCAGTGCCACAGAAAGCTGAATCTTGAAAATAATAATTTGTGCCAGTGCCATTGCCAGCCAGATTACCGCCATTTTGGCCTTTTCCTGGCGCATGATTTCACCTTCAAGGGCCGTGGCAAAAGTAAGGGCCCGGGGATGTGGCTGATTTTTTAAAATGTGAAAATTCTCCCAAGGTCCCTGCAACAGCAGCGTGTCTCCCATTTGTAGCCGGATAAGGGTCAAGTTGCTGTAAATAATTTTATTGCCGGTAACCAGCGCCAGCGGATTTACGCCGTATAATTTTTTAAAATTAAGCTGGCTCATGGTTTTACCGATCAATTCAGACCGGGGAGAAATCACCGTTTCCGCCATACCGGCATTAATAACTGACAGGCTCTCTGCAAATACATCCAGAGTGTCTTTGACCTCCCATCCGAATTCCTTGGCCAGCATATGAACCATTTTTACTTTTCCGATAACGGCAATGTCATCTCCCGGAGAAATTGTATCGCCGCTTTTCGGCACAAAACTTTTTTCATTTTCAGATGCAAAATTAATGGCCACTACAGTCACCAAGAACTTGGGCCTGATGGCCAGGTCTTCCAGGGTTCTGGGACCGTCAAAATTATCGGGAATGTGGATTTCAAATGTATGTTCAAGTCCCTGATAGGCTTCCATCAGCAACTCGGTGACACCCTTTTCAGCTTCGTCTTCTGCGGCCGGAAGGACAAATTTGCCAAAAATAAGAAAATAGATAATGGCACTGGCAAGAAGGCAGATTCCGATGGGGGTCTGGGTAAAAAGGCCGAAAGGTTCCAGCTTTTTTCCATCAAGAACCATCAGATCATTTAACAGAATCGTGGGGCTCGCACCCACCAGCGTGATGGTCCCGCCGATAATGGCACAGAATCCCATGGGCATCAGAATTCGGGATACCGGCACCCCCATTCTTTTGCCGATCCGCTGGGCAGCCGGAAGGAATAGGGCCGCAGCGCCGATGTTCTGCATCATGCTGGAGATGATTCCCACAGTACCGGATATCAGGGTAATCACTTTCTTTTCGCTGTTGCCGGCCAGTTTGACGATGGGTCCGGCCACTTTGTTCATTACCCCTGTTTTGTCAAGGCCGGCGCCGATGATAATCACCGCAATGATGGAGACGACAGCGTTACTGCTTAAACCCAAGAATGCTTCTTTCGGCGTCACCAGACCGATAAGTGGAAGCAACACCATCATAATGATCCCCACAACATCGACGCGAACCCACTCAAAAATAAACAGGACGATTACAAAACCAAGTACGATTATGGTCAAAATCATTTCAGATGTCACTGCTTAAATATTCCTTTCTGTTTCTCGTGTACTCGCATAGTCCAAAAATTACTTGGTTATCAACCGGTTATTTCTTTTTATTTTTTCTAAACTTAAAGCAAAGCCAAAAAGCAAAGGCGACAAGTGCGAGATTAAAAATGAAACGTGCGTCCATCCCATCCTCCCTTATATTTGAGTTTTAAAAAGGGTTATATAATGCACAGATTCAAGTTTTTTTGCAATATGGAATATGGTTTTCACAAAAAAAACAGAAGACCTGAAATCTTTGTAAAATCAGAATCTTCTGTCTTAGTGACTATGACCTTATAATTGGTTTAATAAGATTTTAACTCGTTTTTTTTATTTGCAATTTGCTAAAAATTGCTTATAGCGCTTCATTTTGGAACAAATGGTTTGTGAGACAATTGGTATTGGTAAAAACACATTATACCATAGAATAAACGTAAACATTTCGGCGAAGCCGTTCGCCTTCCTCGACTCTGCTTTCAGTACGATCTTCCACCGTTTCCGAAACCACAAAAGCGATGTCTTTGTGCTTTCTGGTAATGGATTCCAGTGCCTCTTCAGGCTTGCTGAACATCACGATGTGATTAAACGGGATCCTTTTTTCAGCAGCCAATTCCTGAAACAGGCCGGCATTTTTTTCAGACATGCTCTTGAACTCTTCACAGACCTGATCGCGTGAAGATGAAAAGAGCTTGAATGTTTCGCAGGACAAAGGCGCTGTATTTAAGGCCAGAATTTCATAGGACATCCGCTGCGCCATTTCCAGAGCATAGTCGATGATTTCCGTTGAAAAAGCGCTTTCATTACCCATAACCAGAAGTTTTGTGGGTGCCTGTTCTTCTCTTGGTTCGGCCATTATCTCCATGGCATATTCGGATTCACCGGCTTCGGCAAAGGTGATCGCTTCCTGATACTTGTATATTTTATTGGCGGTTCTGCTCAAATTTTGTCCGATTCTACCAAAAAATCCTGCCATTTATTTCCTCCTCTATAATTCTATCCCCTTTTACCCTTTAACACATCGGACCTGTTAAATACGCATCTCCGGTCGGATTTCTTCACTGCGCCGTATACGAACATCGGCCCTTTTTCGGCTCTCCCTTTCCGGCCGGTCATACATTATATCAAGCGCAATCTCATGTTCATTGGCTTCGGCAAATGTAATTGCCGGCATCAATCTGTCGATTATCTCTTTGAATTTAAGCATGCTTGAATCTCTCCTTAGGTGCGGTTGATTTTTTTCTCTTGTTCATTGGTAGAGCAATTCCTGTGCCAACAGTGTCAAAAAAAGGATAGCCTATTGATAATATTGTTTTAATATGAATATCGGCGCAGAAAAAAAACCTAAAGAATCGTTGCAATTTGCAATGCTTTTTTGGGCTATTGAAAAATATTTATTAATATGAACATGTTATCCAATATTGCAAAAATATGAATGATTCGTTGCAAATTGTAACGTTGGAAGATTCATTGCATGGCATGACGAAAAAATCATTGCGTAGAAAAAGGACAAATGAAGGAACTGCCATCGGAAATAAATGAATTAAAAGAAGAAGTGCTCAAAGCTAAGATGCCCGAACCGGTGGAAAAAGTCGCTTATAAAGAAATAGAGCGGCTGACAAAAACTTCGCCTTCAAGTGCTGAATATACCATCGGCATCAACTATATCGATTATCTGGTGAGTCTCCCCTGGAACAAAATGACGGATGACAATCTCGATATTAAACGGGCCGAGTCGATTCTCAATGAAGATCACTTTGGACTGGCCAAAATAAAAGACAGAATTCTGGAGCATCTCTCCGTCAGAGTATTAAAGATGTCAAGCCAGCACAAAATATTGGTGGTGGATGATGAAAAAATTACCCGCCAGAAT
>JAFCZV010000497.1 GCA_019314155.1 Deltaproteobacteria bacterium | reverse complement strand
ATTACCATAGGCGCTGGAAACCACCGCATCCAATACATACCGGGTCGCCGACCAGATATCGGGTCCGATGCCGTCACCTTCGATAAAGGGAATCACCGGAAAATCAGGTACAACGAGGTTTCCATCCGCCGAACAAACGATACATTCACCATTCTCTGTCATTTTTGCTCCTTTGTTTTTTTAAATAAATAAGTCTAATCCGGATACACCGGAAAAATTTTTTTCATATCACAAAAGCACCAAAAAGATAACCATAAAATTTGGAAATTGTTTTTATTTTCCGACACACTGTAAAAATAGAATCATCATGAACACAGGCCACGTTACGGTGTCCAAATACATCTATAGGGGATAGGTATAGGCGTTTTCCAGTTCAGAAATTAGGATTTTTGCAAGGTCAAGGAAATCGAAAAATTGCGCGGAGGCATACATATCTGTATGCCGCACAAGCGATTTTGAAGATTGACACTGAGATTGCGGAAAAAGACCATTTCCGAACTGGAAACTATATGAATCTTTTCATCAACTCATCAATCACTTCATCCACATTTTCCGGAGTAATGCCAAACTGCCGGCAGGCCTTTTCCGCTTTGGCCAGCCTCCGGGGGCTTTCCATATCCCTTAGACGTGAGAAAAATCCGAACCGTCTCCCCACCTGATAGACACACTGCCGTTCCGGATCCATTGCCAAAAAACGGTGTACTATATCCAGCATCCGCGCTTTATCCCGGGGCAATTTACCTTCCAAATTCTGAAAAAGATTCAAAATATGGTCGCTTTTGACCACACTGGTAATGCCGTTCAACGATTCCAGGAAAATGAGAATCTCTTTGGCCATCATCAGATCCGTACATTTTTCAAAATTGCCGGCCGCATAATCGTCATACAGCTCGACACTGTTGGGAATCGCCAGGGTTCTAAGCCTTATAAAATCCGGGTTGATCCGGTTTAAGGCATCCGCCGTTTCCCGGGCATGAATCCCGGAATAGGCTTTTCCACCCAGGCCCGGCATGATATACTCCGACAATTCCATCCCGGCCTTTTTTACTTTAAGACCGGCTTTGATGTGGGTTTCTTTGGTAACTCCTTTTTGGACCATCTTTAGAACCCGGTCTGAACCGGATTCCAGACCGATATGGATTCTGTTCAAACCGGCGTCCTTGAATTTCTTGAGATCACGATCCTTGATCCGGGCGATGGTGTGGGAGCGGGCATATGAGGTTATTCGTTCGACCCAGGAAAAACGCTTCTTGAGATGAAGCAAAATCTCCAACAAATCCAATGGTTTTATGATAAGACTGTTTGCATCCTGGAGAAACACCGAACGCATTCCACCGGAAAACCAGCTCAAAGCGGCGTTAAACCCTCCGGGGTCCGGCTGTTCATAATTACCGACCGCTTCCCGAACAGCGGTTCGAGAAAGGTTGTCGTGCTTATCAGCCATCTTTTGGATGATCTCGAGAGACCTGTGAACCGTATCGATATCCCGTTTGACATGATCCACCGGACGGATGGAAAACCGCGATTCCTTATACACGGGGCAGAACGTACAGCGATTCCATGGGCAGTTCCGTGTGACACGAATCAGAAGGCTGTCCGCCTCACTGGGCGGCCGTATGGGCCCCTGTTCAAATCCTTGATAATCTTCAGTTGTATTTCGCTCCCGGCGCATATGCATCCTTCTATCCTCAGCCCTTTATCGGTTACAACTCAACCGGTTAATAACCACTCCATTCAACGAATCAACAAAATTCTCCCTTGTCAACGTTAATCACGCAGCCCATTAAAATCAAGACACCTGCATTACCCCTTTGACAATTGGCTGCGCTATGGCATAAAATTGTAACACCCCAATTGATTGTAAATGAGGATGATCAGACTTTGAAGAAATTAGGAATCGCCATCACATCGACGCTGGTTCTCGGGCTTTTCGTTTCAGCAGCCGCATATCTGGACATCCTGAACTACGCCCGTACACCTGCAGGCACTGAACCCGTCGAACAGGTAGTGGTTGTTAAATCCGGCCAGGGATTTCAATCTTTCGCTAAAATGCTCCGGGAACGTGGCATTATCGAACATCCCACCAAATTCAGACTGTTGGCCCGCATCAAGGGATATGACAAAAAAATCAAAGCCGGAGAATATGAACTTTCCTCGGCCATGACGCCAATCAAAATACTCGAAATCATGGTTCAAGGAAAGGTTCTCCTTCACAGGCTCACCATA
>JAFCZV010000496.1 GCA_019314155.1 Deltaproteobacteria bacterium | reverse complement strand
TTTTTGCATTTATGTAAGAAATAAGATATATGTAAAACAGTTAGAGTTGATTCAGGTTTTCAGATTAACAAGGTATTATAGGGTTGAGCATAAGGAATTCCGACCATCTTGTAAGTTTTATATTTTTTGAGAATGAATTAAAAAGGAGGTTAAGGAAAATGGGAAGCCAACAAGAAGAATACGCGTGTGCTCACTGCGGCTATACTGCTGATGGGAAATTCAAAGGAGATATCTGTCCTGAATGCGACCTAACTTACTGGAAGTGTTCTAAATGCGGATTTCTCATCACTGCTTCAACACCGCCAAACACTTGTTCACAATGCAATGAGAAGTGCGATTTTCTGAACGTAACTTGTTATACCCCAGAATGTGGAGGCCCTGGTCATATTGATCCAAGGTTATAATTATCAGTAGATAATTATATACGGTATACTTGGCGTGATCAATTCCACTGATTAATTAGAAAGGAGATAAAAAAATGAAAAATGTGTTGGTTTGCTACTTAAGCAGAACAGGTAATACAAAAAAGATGGCAGAATTTATTGCTGAAGGAGTTCGTATGACAGGAAATACTGTCGAACTCAAAAAGATCTCTGAAGTTAAGAGTGGAAAAGATTTTGAAGGGTATGACGGATTCGTTTTCGGATGTCCAACGTATCATAGAGATATAACGGAAGGTATGAAAAGATTTCTTTTTATGGCAGAAGAGGCCAAATTAGTTGGAAAGATTGGGGGCGCTTTCGGGTCTTTCACGCATAGTGGTGAATCTGCAAGCATGATCTACGACACCATGTTATATGTTTTTAAAATGGACATGGTAGATTTAGGAGCATTAGACCTGAAAGAACATCTTTTAGAAACAGACGAAGGGGTTCATGCGTGTCAGGATTATGGTAAAGCCATTGGTCAAAAATTTAATTAATCTCCCAACCCGAGTACGTTGCATGTTCGAAGACGTCAGGCCCACAGATGAACTCCAGTCACACCTTTAATACTGTTATGTAAGACAGGAGTTTGAAACCTAAATTTTTACAGATATCACAATGCCTGCTAAACAGTCTTATGGCCCAAATACTGGCAAGAAAGCACAAGTTCGGAAAAGCATCAAATTTGATTCTGGATCATATGATATCACAACTTTCGCCTGAACTGAGATAGTCTCAATATATTGCAAGTTGAGGTCTCATTGGGATAGTGGCAAGTGATAGACGCGTGGCCACGACAAGGATCTGCCACAAATCTGATCTCTCAAGCGCATTTTGGAGACTTTCTCACCACCTACAAGAACGATTCAGAGCATTAAATGGACATAAAAACGACATGCTGCTCATACATTAAATGGACATAAAAACGACATGCTGCTCATATGACTGCGGCGGGCGATGTCTTTTAAGAGTGCATCTTTCCGAAGGGAAAATCGTCAAGATTACTACGGATGATCGCCGCGGACCAGGTTTAAAGGCTTGCGTCCGAGGACTCTCCCAAAAGGATGTGGTCTATGCGCAGGACAGGTTAAAACAGCCTCTAAAAAGAACCGGCGAGAGGGGTGATGGCAAGTTCGAACCCATTTCCTGGAAAGAGGCTATAGACACCGTTGCTCTAGAAATCAAGAGAGTTAGAGAGCAATATGGGCCCCACGCCATTTTTTTGTTGGACTATTACGGGAATGAAGGCGCTTTGAATTTCACCCAAAACGCGGGACGCCGTTTCTTTTCATTGCTCGGAGGCTTTACCTCCTGGTGGGGAAGTACATCGTTGGAAGCCGCCCACTTCGCATCCCTTATGACTCTCGGTACTTCCTATACGGGCAATACCCGCGACAATCTACTGCATTCCCGATTGATCGTCATGTGGGGTTGGAACCCCAATGTCTCCCGTTTTGGTCCCGACACTGCTGCCTACCTCTCCTTAGCTAAAAAGGCCGGCGCAAAGATCATTTGCGTCGACCCGCGTTTGTCCCCATCGGCAAAAGCCCTGGCAGAGCAATGGGTGCCGATCAAGCCCGGAACCGATGCGGCCATGCTAATCGCCATGGCCTATGTGATGATAGAAAGCGACCTTTACAACCGCAGTTTCATGGACGCTCATACCATAGGTTTTGAGGCCTACAAAGATTATGTCACGGGAAAGGAGGACGGCCTTCCCAAGACACCGGCCTGGGCGGAAGCTATAACCGGTGTGCCTGCGGCCACTATTGAGCAATTGGCCAGGGACTATGCCACGATTAAACCAGCTGCCCTTTGGGCAAGCTGGGCCCCTGGACGAACTGCATTTGGAGAGCAATACCATAGGGCAGCCATCACCCTCGCTGTTATGACAGGAAATATCGGTATAAAAGGGGGCAATGTTGCAGGGGGAACCGGACGAGTACCCTTGGGGTATCTTAAGAAGGGTTTCCCAATCCCGGAGAGCGATATATCCACTGTTCATGTGAGCAAAGTCTTTGATGCCCTGATCAAAGGGAAATCCGGCGGCTACCCTTCAGATATCAAACTCTTATATATCCTGGGATGCAACCTGTTGAATCAATTTCAAAATACCAACAAAGGTGTAGAGTCACTTAAGCTGCCGGAATTTATTGTCGTAAATGAGCTTTTCATGACCCCGACAGCCTGTCATGCCGACATAGTGCTTCCCGTGTCTCATTATTTTGAGGCCGAAGATATCGGCCAGCCATGGGGCGGTGGGCCCTATTTCATTCACATGGACAGAATCTTGGAGCCTATGGCGGAAACCAAGTCCGATCTGGAGATCTTTTCGGAGATGGCCTCACACTTCGGACTCTCGGAATTCAACGAAAAATCCGATGAGGCGTGGCTCAAAGAATTTGTTGATGCCACGCCCGAACTCCCCGGGTTCGAGGAATTCAAAAGCAAGGGTGTACATGAGCTAAAAATGGAAACCCCCTTTGTTGCCTTTCGTGAGCAAGTCAAGGATCCCGTATATAATCCCTTCCCAACTCCATCCGGCAAAATCGAAATCTATAGTAAAAAGTTGGCTGATATGAATGAACCGTTGTTACCGCCCATTCCAAAGTATATTGAACCATGGGAAGGACCTAATGACGAGTTGGCGAAAATCTATCCCTTGCAGCTTGTAAGTCCCCATGCAAAGACACGGGTCAATTCAACTCTCGACAACATTCCTCGTCTAAAACGTCTTGCTGACGATAGACTGTGGCTCAATCCCATGGATGCTGAGAACAGAAGCGTTAAGGATGGCGATAAAGTGAGGGTCTTCAATGATCGTGGCCAACTTATCACGATTGTAAAAGTGACCGATCGAATTATGTCCGGCGTGACTAGCCTGGACGCAGGGGCATGGTTCCACCCAGACTCGGACGGGTTGGATCACGGTGGATGCGTGAATGTATTGACAAGAGATGAAAAATCACCGGGCGGCGCTTTCGCCTGTAACAGCTGCCTTGTACAAGTCGAGCTTGTGTAGTCAGATGATGAACATCTGGCTATGCTATGGTCAGATGATGAACATCTGGCTATGCTATGGCGGTTCTGCCAGGTCCGAATAACGCCGGATGACTGACGATCTTGGCAGTTGCGTTGGACTTTTCGTTAAGATTTCAGATATCTCCAACTTATCGGTAAAAAATAGAGGCTCAAAAAACCTGTGATATCATCCATCCCAGTTCTTAGGGCTGAATTGCATGTTTCTGCTATATATCCGCCATTTTGAAGATGGTTCAGAAGTTGTGATATCTAACCATCAGAATCACGACTCAAATGTAAACTACAGGAACGTTAAAACGATTACATGAGGTTTCAATCCCATCCATCCTTTCATACAGATCAAGATCCATCACAACAACATCAGGCTTGTTTTTATCAATTTCTGAAAGCATCCCTTCTTTAGTGTACACATAGGAATCCATTCTGAACCATTCACTGATATGTCTGCATCTTATTGCCTGATCTAACGCCATCTCAAGCATCATTAGGTTTTGTGCTGCCATGATTATAACCCCCATCCGTCTATGTTATTATCCAAGATCCATGCCAGAGGGTTATGTGGATGGATGGGAACCTTTGTGAAGTGTTGTCAGCACTGGGTTCAGGGTTCATGCTATGTGTTTATAGATGAGTGACATCAGAACTGGCTTGCCTATTTTTCTGTGCATCTGTGCACATGGCTATGTGCACATGGATGCCATTTGTAAGAATTGACATTCACCCTATAATCTTATATGCTTTTGATATGTTTGATTTTTAAGAATACAGCAGCGAGATTCTCAATAAACTCTAAATGTCTATCCATGCCAAACAACGGAGATGAACTTGATATATATGAGGTTAACTCTCTTTTGTTCCAAATAATTTCCTTCATGTCCGAAGCCGAACGGAGAAATCTTGAGTCCATATTAAATCCTAAATTATCCAAAACCGGACATAGAAAAGACCTGTCATCGTTGATTACAAGAATATCTGAAGCAAAAAGGCGAGAGCTCCTGAAAAAGCTGACCAAATGGTATCACTCCAAGCACTTAGAGTTAAGAGAGTTTCCCCGGAGACCTTTTTCGACTTCCGTTGAACTCTCAACCAATGGTTTAACATATTCGTGTTTCATTCAAAATATAAGCAATGGCGGTGTATTTATCCACACCGATTTCAACTTTAATATTGATCAAAGAATTACCATGATTTTCTCGCTCTCCAGAGTTAAAAAAAATATAAAAGTTGATGGTAAAATTGTTCGGGTTGATTCTCAAGGAATCGGTGTGAAATTCGGTGAGGTGCTGCCTGATATCTAAAACATCCTTTCTTAACTAATTGGAGGATTACATGCATAAGATCAAAATGATTCTCATTACACTGGCAATTGTAGTGTTGTCTGCAACATCGTTTAAATGCAATGTACAGGCAGCACAGGTTCCCAGTTTTGATCGACATAGAGGGTATCTCAGCACAGTTCTGGAGATTTCAGCTTCAGAAGCTACGGTTGAGGCAAACAGAAAATTGGCAAAAAGGCCGGGAAGAAGGGGAAGGCCGGGGGCAAGGCGATCAACTGGAGTTGTAGTCGTTGATGAAAATGCTGGGAATAGCAATGAACAAGATATAAAACAAGATCAGGAAAGAAAACAAGATCAAGAACGGGAAAAAGAAGAAGAAAGGAAAAAGGAACAAGAACGAAAAAAAGACGAAGAAAGGATCAATAAAGAAGATTGGTTTCGATAATCTGATTTTGAAATATTAACTACCAATTGAACACAAAAGGAGAAAACTAAAATGGAGAAGTTGAAAAAAGATCTGGTAGCCATATTGAAGGCTCTCAATGGATTAGCTCAGAAGGTTCAGAAGTTGCAGGAACAGATTGGTGAAGATAAGAAACCCACAAAGAAGCCAAAAGCTAAAGCAGTGAAGAAAAAGGTTGTGAAGAAGGCTCCTGCAAAGAGAGCTTCTGTAAAGAAGGTTGCTGTTAAGAAGGCAGCACCTAAAAAGGCTATGCTAAAGAAAGCTTCACAGGCAACTGCTGTTGATACAGCCTTTAACATTATCAAAAGATACAAGAAAGGTGTTGGTAACGCAGCTCTTATGGAAAAGACAGGTTACAATCAAAAGAAAGTTGCCAATCTGGTCTTTAAATTGAGAAAACAGGGTAAGATCAAGAGTGTGGCTAAGGGTGTTTATTTGAAGGCATGATGAAGGAGAAAATATGGTATCAGGAATAAAAGTCTATAACGTTAAGGATTTTGTTCGTACAACCCAGACAGGAAATATTGATCTGAAACGATCAAAACAGCTTGTCAGAGAGCTTGTTAAGGTTGCCGGATCTCATTCTGATCACAATATTCTGATTGATTGAGAGAAACTACTGTCTCTGTGTCAAATATAGTAGACATATTGGAAGTAGCTCGTGAGTTTGGGAGCTCTGTATCCTCTTTCAAAAATAAGATAGCCAACATTGTACCTGATGATCATGAACGCATGGTAATAGCCCATCGTTTTAAAGCCTGTATGGATATGCAGGGGTTTGAATGGGAAATTTTCACCGATTATGAAGGTGCAATTGAATGGCTCTCGGAAACAGAAGATATTGATCAAACAACCCGTTAGCCCATAAGAGGATAACAAATGGCACGAAAGTTTGATGAGCTTATAGGTTCCAAAGTTAACAAATTTTGAGTAATCGGCTTGATTTTTTTAAAAAAGTATGTTGAAATTTAAGTAATCAATAAAGGTCTGCCCTTAATTGGCTGACCGGTTTCGTTCTGAAGGAAGGATCTATTTGTCAAAGTGGCAACCTGCAGTCTGGAACTATGAGAATTTTTTGAAAGGAGGGTGTCACTATGACTAATGGAACTGTAAAATGGTTTCACAGCAGCAAAGGCTATGGCTTCATTGAGCAAGAAGATGGTCCGGATGTATTTGTTCATCATTCAGGAATTAATGCAACTGGTTTCAAGGAGCTCCATGAAGGTGACCGGGTTACCTTTGACATAGAGCAGGGTCCAAAAGGACCTGCTGCAACTAACGTCACCGTGGTTTGACCTACCGTTTTCAGGATAAAAAAGGGCATTCTCCAAAATATGAGGGATTGCCCTTATTTTTTTAGTAAAGAGAAGATGTTGAGACTCTCCAGTCTGTCTTTAATCTGTATGTCCGGGACAGGATAGAGTCTGAAGATATGGAACATGAAAATATTATGAATAAGATTTGGAATAGATTGCGAGAGACTCACAGACTGAGAGTCGTAAAATGAATGTTTGGAGGTTTTGAAATGTATATAGCTCAAACAGATAGCTGGTATCTTGAAAGAATAACTGTACTCATAGCTGGTATGATTATTCTGTTAACTGTTATCTTTGCTTGGGTTCATAGCCCATACTGGCTGATTTTAACACTCATAGTTGGCGTAAACGAAATAATGTTTGCACTTATAGGGATTTGCTTGACTTCAAACGTTTTATATTTATTAGGTGCAAAACCAAGGTTGAACAAATGATAATATGGGGCATGCTGAACCAATCAGATAAGGATTTATAAAACATGCATCTAAGA
>JAFCZV010000495.1 GCA_019314155.1 Deltaproteobacteria bacterium | reverse complement strand
GACGGCAATGCGGCACAGTTCACCTTGATCATGGCTCGATTTTTTCGCTGGCTCATATTGTGGATGGCATGGGCGAGGAGTTCTTTGCCCGTGCCGGTCTCTCCCAAAATGAGAACGGAGGTTTCCTGGTCGGCTACCTTTTCTGCCTGGGTGAGAACCCTTTTGATGCCCTCGCTGTCGCCGATAATTTCATCGTGCCGATAATTGATCTCTATTTCTTCTCGCAGATAGATGTTTTCCTGTTCAAGGCGATCTTTCAGCTGCTTGATTTCGGTATGGCGGTCTTTGAGTTCGATCTCTGTTTCCCTGCGGCGCATGGCGCTCAGTATAATCTGTCCGATAACCTTGCAATACTCGATAATATTCTTAGGCCATTCATGCTCCGATTGAGTCTTTGCAAAGGCAAAAACATCAATTCCCGAATCATCAATTTCCAGTGGTACTCCTACGCCGGCCTTTATTTTGGCGTATTTCAGGATCTCAATCAGATCAGGCAAAGGTGGACATTCATCGGAACAGCCATATACAATCGTTTCCCCTTGGGAGTAATAGGCGGCGAGGTGGGGATATTTCATTTTATACATCTCGGTTGTTTCTTCCTCGGAGATGAGATACTCAGAACGCCACACGTTCCTCATTTCTATAATATCTCCCTGGAGAGATAATCGGTAAAGCCGGACTGAATCCACATCAAAATATCTGCCTATCACCGCAAGAGTGTCTTGAATAGCTTGTTCGAATTCAACTCCGGATAGACCGATGAATTTTGTGGAGATTTTGGTGATTAGTTCCTGGAACCGAAAGCGCTCTTCAAGGGCTTCTTCCGCCCGTTTGCGCTTGGTAATGTCGACCATGCTCGCCCTGAGCATGTGCCTATCCGAAGAAGGGAGCAGCACGGCCCGGATCTCGCATGGAATCTCGTGTCCGTCCGCGTGCAGATGTACCCACTCGAACACGATCTGTTTATCGGGGGTTAGAGACTCCAGTCTCTCCTGCAAAACTTCTGGAACCGGCCTGCCATCCGGCGCAACCGGCGGGCTGAAGTCTACAGGGGTAAACGAGAGCATCTTTTCTCGGCTGTATCCGAACATTTTCAGCCCTTGCGTGTTGCAATCGAGAAACTGGCCAGTCGTGGCATCGACCAGGAAGATCCCATCGGGAGCGTGCTCGGTGAGGGTACGGTACTTGGTCTCGCTCTCAAGTAGACGTTCCTGTGTCCGCTTACGTTCGGTGATGTCATGGGCGACAATGACCCCGATAGTTTTTTTTTGAAAAGACTTCGGGATTGATGTGCTTTCAACAGTGATCTTGGTGCCGTCTTGCCTTACGAGCTTTATTTCAGCAGTGGGATTTCTTTTCCCCAACTCCAGGTTCTTGAGCCGTTTGGCGACTACCTCTTGAAATTCTGGTGAAACAAGGCCCTTTATGGAGAGACCCACCATCTCCTTAGTATCAGAGAAACCGAGCAGTTTTGCTCCGGCTGAGTTGGTGAAAACGATGTTTCCATCTTGAATGGCCGTTATAGCAGATGGTGCCGCTTCAACTAAAAGGCGATAGCTTTCTTCACTTTCTTTGAGGGTATCCTCTAACTCCTTAAGGTCCTGGAGTTCACTCTCCAATAACTTTACTCTTTGTTCCAATTCTTCATTGGTAGGGTTTTGGGCCATCAGAACATCCTCCATTACCTTCAAAAGCAGCAAAACCCATATTTGGTCATAGAGCCCAATATGAGCTTTGATTTATCCCATAGAAATGTCCTTTGGATTTGGTAATATTTCGAGTTCCTGAATTGTCGCCTGAAAAAGTTTATGCCAAGTATCTCGATATTGAACCATTTTTGCCTTTCCCGGGCGAAATCAGAGCATTTTTTACTAAATATTCAGACGACATTGCATCCTTGGATTTGAAATAACATGAAGGAGAGCCAACTTGCAAATATTTTTGTTGCTTAGGGAAGGTATGGAATATAATCAGGTCAGGTGAGGGGATAATTTGCAGAAAAAACGATAATTCAGTCCTGTTATATTGCGAATTGCGCCGGTGATATCTTGCAACTACCTAAGTTCACGCAAAATTGTGATATGGCAATATGATATCACAAAAATTATGCTCTTCTTCTTTCTTGGAATATCTAATAAGCGTTTTATCCATAGTCCCGCCGAAAAAAAAGCCAGAACTTTGCGATCAAGCGCTGGCCGTGTTAGAAAATTAGATTGTGGATCTTAGTGCGGGATTATTGAT
>JAFCZV010000494.1 GCA_019314155.1 Deltaproteobacteria bacterium | reverse complement strand
ATTCAATTCCACGCTTTTCTTTTTTATGTATACCATAACATATTGGGTTTTGAGATCAAGCTACAAATCTGAGATATCTGCAATAACATCCAAGTATCAACTGCTTGATTTTTCTGTGATAACATAATCCCGTATCACAAGTCAGACTTGAGTTGTGTTTTTGGATAGAAACACTATCTTTGACAAATCCGATTTTTATAAGGTAGTCTCAATTTATCACAACAAATGCCAGAACCGAGATATGGGTATTTGAAAAACAATCCGGAAAGGAGGAAGGCCTTGAAGTTAAAAGGTTTATTTTTTGTATTGATCATATGTTTCTTTGCACACGGACTGATACTGCCCGCAGCCGCTGGCGATAAGAGTCCAAAACTGGTGCTGCAAATCACAGTAGACCAATTGCGTGGTGACCTGCCCATGCGCTTTAAAGAGCGTCTCGGCCAAGGAGGCTTCCGTTATTTATTGGAAAACGGCACTCATTACAACAACGCCCACTATCAACACGCCAACACGGAAACAGCCGTTGGGCACGCGACTCTTGCCACAGGTGCAGATCCGTCCAGGCATGGCATAATCGCTAATGACTGGATTGATCAGAAAACAGGCAAGTTTGTTTATAACACCGAAGACGATCGCCATCACATTATCGGCAGCAAACCGAAACCCCACGAAGGTGTCTCACCGCGCAATCTTCTTTCCACCACGATTGGCGATGAGCTTGTTGTTCATAACGGCGGACAGTCACGGGTATTCAGCGTTTCAATCAAGGACCGCGGGGCCATCCTTCCGGGAGGACATGCGGGCAAGGCTTTCTGGTTCTCAAAGAGCAGTGGCAAGTTTATTACCACTACTTATTACTATAACGATTATCCTGAATGGGTGAAACGATGGAATGCCGCCAAACCGGCCGACCGCTACAAGGGAAAAACGTGGGATCTTCTGCATGATCGTTCTGCCTATGTTGCCGGGAACATAGATGATCGCCCTTACGAATCGGCGTTTGCGGAATTGGGTCGGACATTTCCCCATGCACTGGGAGATGGAAGTGCGAAGTACTTCTATTTAATTCTTACGCTAACACCCATCGGTGACGAGCTGACGCTGGATTTTGCAAAAACACTTATTGAGAACGAAAAGATAGGCCGGGGAAATGCAACTGATTATCTGGCAATCAGTTTTTCATCCACCGATTATGTCGGCCATCTTTTTGGCCCCTCAAGCTTGGAAACCGAGGATAATATCCTGCGCCTGGACCGGGTGCTGGCCGAACTTTTCCAGTATGTAGACAAGAAAATCGGCCTTGATAAGACCCTGATAGTGCTTTCCGGCGATCATGGCGCGCCTGAAGCCCCTGAATATATGGCTGAACAGGGAATGGAGACAGGCCGCTTTCCATTGGACTGGTTTAAAAAAGGCTCTCCTTTAACGAATGCACTCAAGAACCGTTTCGGACGGGACGACCTCATTGCCGTCCACAGTCATCCCTATCTCTATCTCAATCTTGACGCCATAGCGGATGCAAGGCTCGATATCGAGGAAGTGGAGCGCTTTGTTGCCGCAGAAATGATGAAAGTGGAAGGGATCGCTTATGCCATGACACGCAGCGACTTATTCGCTGGGCGAATAACCGAGTCGCCGATCCAGAACCAGATCCGGCGCAGCTTTCATCCAACACGTTCCGGCAACATCCATATGGTGCCTCAGCATTACTGGTTTTTACACTCTACCGAGGAAGCCGAAAAGATGGGCATCGAAAAAATTGCTGCTATCCATGGTTCACCGTGGAAGTACGATACTTACGTGCCTATTTTCTTTGCCGGCAACGGTGTTTCGGCTCAGACAATAAGCAGGCTGGTTGGGCCCCATGACATAGCCGCGACAATAGCAGCGTATCTGGAAATCAAACCCCCATCAGGATCGGTGGGAGTTCCGCTTGTGGAAGTGCTGGAAGAATAATCAATAAATAAGGAAAGGAGACCACCCAAGGACTCCGGCTATCATTGTTCACTATGACCTATGGAATATAAAGCGTGGATTGACGTTAAAAGTCCACGCTTTTTTATTTGGAAGGCTATCCAATATACGCTGCTGATTGTATCCGGTGTAAAACCTGTGATACCTATTTAGTGTTTTATCCATAGTCCCGCCGAAAAAAAAGCCAGAACTTTGCGATCAAGCGCTGGCCGTGTTAGAAAATTAGATTGTGGATCTTAGTGCGGGATTATTGATAAAACGGTGATGT
>JAFCZV010000081.1 GCA_019314155.1 Deltaproteobacteria bacterium | reverse complement strand
GGTCGCTTTTCCTGCCGCACCGGCGTCAAAACCGGGGTGCATATGAAGGATATCCGTGCCAAATGCGACATGGACCGTAACCGGTATGCCGAGGCGTGCACCACAAGCGAGAATGCTGTGTTCTGAATAGGGGAGCTTCTTTTCAATGATGGCAGAACCGATGGTTTCGCCGAGTCCAGCGGATTTTTCTCCGGCGAGATAGATAGCGTCGCATAAAAAAGCGCCTGTCTCGCGGGCCATTCCAAAGGTGCCGTCTCCGAGAGAGGCCGATACATCTTCGGATGTCTGTCCTGCCATGGCAAGTTCGAGATCATGAATAATGCCGGCGCCGTTCATTGCGACGGCCGTGATAATACCGCGTTCCATCAGGTCGATAACAATGGGGTTTAGGCCCACTTTAATGACATGGGCTCCCATGGCAAAGACGATGGTTTTTTCTTTCTGAAAAGCGTTAACAATGGCAGAAATGACGGTCTTGAGATGGCTTCCGGCGAGTATATCGGGAAGACGGTCAACAAATTCCTTGAAAGGGGCGCCTTTTTGCCATGTTTTTCCGAAATCCGTTGTGGATACTTTGCTTTTTCGTTGTGAAAGCGGGTATCTTTTCACCCGGCTCAAATCTATCGGCTTAAACTTTTGCGGCATAACATTCTCTAACCTTATGATTTTATAATAATCCAGTTTTTTAAAAAAAACTAAACGGTTATATGATTTCCTTTATTCGATTTTTTGTTGTTAAGGATCACTGAATTTTTCCGGAAACAAAATCCGATCCACAAGGTCGCACAATATATGCCCCAGTGTGATATGGGTTTCCTGAATTCTTGCCGTTGTATCCGATTCCACGGCAAACACAAGATCGGAGCATGTCGCTATCTCGCCGCCGCGACCGGTCAATCCGATGGTGAACATTCCGATATTTTTTGCTGCCTGTATGGCTTTGACAACATTTTTAGAGTTCCCGCTGGTGCTTATTCCCACGGCAATATCATTTTTTCTTCCCAGGGCCGCAATCTGTTTGGAGAAGATTTCGTCGAAGTGATAATCATTCCCGATGCTGGTTATGATGGAGGTGTCGGTGGTTAGTGCCAGCGCCGCAAGGGGCGGCCGTTCAATCTGAAACCGGTTAACGAATTCGGCGGCAATATGCTGGGCATCCGCAGCACTCCCGCCATTACCGAAAATCAGGATTTTATGACCGGAGACAATGCCCGATGCGAGTATATCCGCCCCTCTTTCAATAAGATCGATGTTATTTTTAATAAACCGGTCTTTGACGCTGATACTGTCTTGAAGTATGTCAAGAATAATCTTTTTCATGGTTTAACCGACCCAGTCTTTTGAAAATCATAATACATGGTGGATGATAGGCAACCCCTGCTCCCGGTATCAATTGTTCAGCATCAATTGTTTAATCTTATCGATCATATCTCCGGAGTCGTGGCCCAGATCATGGGCTTTTTGAAACTGTTCCAGTGCGTCTTCAAGTTGATTCCTTTTGAGATATAGGTTGCCCAGTCTGTGCCTGAACAGACCGTTTTCAGGTGCAATGTCAATACTTTGCTGGCATAAAATAGTTGTAATTTCAGGATTTTCACCCAAAAGATCAAACAGGTAGCCGAGTGTCGACAGTGATTCGGCGTCGTTGGGGTTTTGCCGGGAGGCTTTTTTATATGCGGTAATCGCATGGTCTGTCATATTCATGGCGTTGTAACACTCACCCAGGCAACGAAAAGCCGGGCCTGACTCTGGATTGAGTGTCACGGCTTTTTCAAGGAAATTTTTCGCTTTTTCCGGTTTCCCCATTTTTAGATAAACGTTTCCAGTTTGAAGCGTAACTTCAAAGATATCGTCTTCTTTTGCGCCGGCTTCGAGAAAATATTGGAGTGCCTTTTCGTTATCTCCGGTCAACATGTTGATCAGCCCCAAGTTGTAAAGGCTCATGACTTCGTTCGGGTCGAGCCGGACGGCTTCTTGGAATTCTTTCAGTGCATTATCATAATCGCTCAAAATGCCGTAACATACACCCAGACTGTTATGGACATTGACATCCGACGGGTCGAGCAGAAGCGCTGTCTTGAACTCTTCGATGGCCCCGTCTATGTCTCCATTCTGATAGCGGGTGTCTCCGCTGATATTTAAGCTCACTGCATCAAATGACACGGTACTGCCGGGCCCGAAAAAGGCGGCGTGATCGAGCGCTTTGCCGGCGTGATCGAGGATTTGATCTTTATCAAAACTAAGGGTGGGGAATGAAGCGATGCCGATGGAGACCGTCTCGTTTCTAATTTCTGCCAGGCTGTTGTTTATGTTGTTTGCAAGTTCCACAGGGGGCGTCTCATTTTTTTCGTTAAAAAAACATCCGAACCGTCCCTGGTCGAGCCGGCCCCAAATTCCATTTTCACGCCGGCATATTGCATCGACGGCATGGGCCACATCGATCCATAGATCGATCCCAAAGTCACCGGCTGTTTCGGCGCTGTTCTTGAGGTTGTCGATTTTGATGACCATGGCTTTGAATTGTGTCGAAGATTCGAGTTGTGCCATGGCGTAATCCATAAAGTTCTTTTGTGCAAGAATGTCCGGGAATGCTTTTGAAATTCTGTCCGACGCCGTGGAAGATAGGGTTTCAGCCGTATCTTTTTTAGGTTTGGTATCGGTTTTGTAAAGAAGAAACTCTTTGCTGGAAGAGCGGTTGTGAAACAAATCTGTTTTTTTTTGTGTCATGGTCAGGCCTTTTTCAGCATGTGTTCAACAGCATGTTTGATGATCGGTAGTTCGTCATCGAGTATGGTTCTAAGATCCATGATAAATAGATCTTCTTCGATCCTTCCAATGATGGGGAGTTTATTGTTCCGCATCTGTCTTTCCACCGCATTGGCAGAGATTCCCTGGACCTTGACACCCACACCTTTGCTGGGGAGTGTTAAAAGGGGGAGAGAACCGCCGCCGGGTTTCGAGGATGTGTCGATGAGATCTACAGACAATCTGGTATCGCTGATATTCTGGAGCATCTTGGCAAGGATTTCTGCTTTTGATTGGATATGTGCCAGAGAGAGGGTCAACATGCGCAGTGTCGGGATGGAATCCATTTCCCTGTCTATGTTTCTGTAATGCCGCAAGGTGCTTTCGAGTGCTGCAAGGGTAAGTTTGTCGATACGAAGTGCCCGGTTGATGGGATTTTCTTTGATTTTCATAAGGAGGTCATTTTTTCCTACCATGATGCCTGCCTGGGGCCCGCCAAGGAGTTTGTCTCCACTAAACGTGACAAGGTCTGCGCCTGCTTTAACCGACTCCTGAACCGTGGGCTCCTTTAACAGACCGTACTTTGAAAAATCTACAAAGGTTCCGCTGCCAAGATCTTCCATAACCGGGATCTTATATTTTGCGCCCAGGGCAACCAGCTCTTCAAGAGAGACTTCGGCGGTAAAGCCGACGACACTGTAATTGCTTTTGTGGACTTTTAGGAGAAGGGCGGTATCGTGCTCGATGGCATTTTCATAGTCTTTAACGTGCGTACGGTTTGTGGTCCCCACCTCCTTCAAAATCCCGCCGCTTTTGGCCATCACATCCGGGATCCTGAATGACCCCCCGATTTCCACCAGTTCTCCCCTGGATACAATAACCTTTTTATCTTTGGCGAGGGTTTCTAAAGATAGAAAGACGGCTCCGGCATTGTTGTTGACCACCATGGCCGCTTCAGCGCCGCTTATTTCACACAGAATATCTTCAACAATGCTGTATCTGGAACCTCGCATGCCTTTTGACAGATCGAATTCCAAATTGGAATATCCGGATGCAACGGCCAGAAGGTTCTGCACCGCATCGTCCGAAAGTAACGATCGGCCGAGGTTGGTATGTACAACAACGCCCGTAGCGTTGATGACCCGGGTAAGCACCGGCGCCATGGCTCTTTTTGCACTGTTTTTGATCTTTTTAAGGATGTTGGCGTCCGAAAGGTCTGTCTCTGTGAGATCCTGTCGGTCGTCTATGATAATCATCCGAAGATCTTCAACAACAGAGCGGATGGAGCGGACCAGAACAGATTTTGGGACATTGTCGTAGAAAGAATCTGCCTTTGCCAGCTCAAGGATGTAATCTACTGCGGGAAGCATTCGCAAAAGGGTCTGCTGTTTTTCTTTTAGATTCATTTTTTCCCCAAAGGCTGTCTCGAATTTTTCATGAAGGATTCATCCCTGTATTAAGAAATAAATTTTATAACATTTTAAAGTCAGTAATTTCAATAGATTTATTAAAAATGTAAATGCTTGTTGTAAAAATTGCTTTATGGATAGATAATTATACGCTACGTGGTTTTTTAACAGCAAATTCCGTGTATTTTTTTACTGTGTTTGCCTGTCCTGACCTATGCGGATCCGGATTGAGCGTTTAAAGAGAATATTTTACCCTAATTTAGCGCAAACAAAACAGGAGCTAATTTGTCAAGGATCGCTTTTATCGTCAACCCTCATGCAGGAAACGGATCAACGGGATCGGACTGGCCGATTATCGAAGCGCTTGCCAGAGATCGCCTGGGTTCTTTTAAGGCGTATATGACCCGAGGGCCTGGAGATGCGGTAATGCTTGTAAAAAATGCCGTTGCCCAAAAGGTCAGGCTTCTCGTCTGTGTGGGAGGAGACGGTACCCTGAACGAGGTTGTTAACGGTATTATGATGCATGAAGCATCCGTGAGATCGGATTTGGCACTGGGTTTTATCCCCAACGGGACAGGCTGCGATTTCGTCAGAACCGTTTCAATACCCCAAGACCTCGAACAGGCCGTCGATCTTATTGCTGCCGGCACTGTCCGAACCATCGATTTGGGGATGCTGTTTTTTCGAGATAACGATGGTCATGAACGTCGTCGATACTTCCATAATATAACGAGTTTCGGTCTGGGCGGTGAAGTTGCCCGGCGGGTTAACAGGACGACCAAAGCGTTGGGTCCCTTTATTTCATTTATGTGGGCAACGCTCATTTCTATTTTTTTATATGGAAAGAAAAAAATACGGATCCGCGTCGATAAAGGTATTGAACAGGAATTGCAGATCTGGAACGTAGCGGTTGCAAACGGACAGTATCATGGCGGTGGAATGTGGGTCGCCCCGGGTGCATCGGTCTGTGACGGACTCTTGAATGTTACGGTCATCGGGGATTTAACAATGCCTGAAATTTTTTTAAACCTTCCGAAACTGTATAACGGTAAAATAAATGATATTGACAAAGTCATTACTCTGGCCGGTGAAAAAGTGGAAGCATTATCAAGCCAGCAGGTACTTCTCGACGTTGACGGGGAGCAGCCCGGCATGTTGCCGATTGTCATTCGCATCGTTCCCGATGTTTTGAAAATCATTACAGGTTGACATTTCAAAGATGAAACAAGCAAAAGATTACATCGTTTTTCCCTTGGACGTTCCATCGGTAAAGACCGCCCAACACTATGTGGAACTGCTTTCGGAATCAGTGGGAATGTTCAAAGTGGGTTTGGAGCTTTTTATCCGATCAGGTCCTGAAATAATCGATTTTATAAAAGCTTCCGGGAGAGCTGAAGTGTTTTTAGATCTGAAACTTCATGATATTCCGGAAACGGTTTTTCGCGCTATGGAGAGAATCGCAGATTTAGGTATTGCGTTAGCAACGGTTCATTGCGGCGAGACTTTCAGGATGCTCGAAGCTGCGGTTGAAGGGGCCAAAGGGCGGGTCGGCATCCTTGGGGTTACGGTTTTAACCAGTGTCACAAGTGAAGACATTAAAGCCTCCGGGTTCAGGGAAATGTTTTATGATGACATGCGTCGGCTGGTAGTGAAACGGGCTGCCATGGCCAAAGCGGCCGGCTGCACCGGCATTGTCTGCTCGGGGCTCGAAGTTGAAATTATTAAAGAACACTTTGGGCGCGAATTTATTGCGGTGACCCCGGGGATAAGACCCGAATGGGATGTGACGGGGAAACATGACCAGCGGCGAATAACAACACCGGCCCGGGCGGTTTCAGATGGATCCGATTATCTTGTGATCGGCCGGCCCATCAGAGATGCAAAGGATCCAAAGGCGGCGGCGGTCCGAATTGCCCAAGAGATTGATACCGTAATTTAATTTGGATGGGTTTTTCGCCCGGATCTTGCGTCGATGGAATATTTATTTGGTAATTCATTGTGGTATATTTTTCAAGACGACGAATGTCAAAATCCTTTTAAAAATCAATATATTAACGTGATTTCAATGGTTTAACACTCAACCATTTAACGGCTCGACAATATCTATAACAAATTCATCAATTATTGTTTGACAAAACTTTGAGTGCTTTATATTAAAATCTCTTTTGGAAGTCGATTTTAATATAAATAGGTTGTTACAATCGCAAATCCAACTCCATGAAAAACCAGAGTTAGAGCAATCGATTCTTTTAGATAAATTTTGGAGGTCTTCCATATGGTCTTTAATACGCTTCTTTATATTTCACTTATTATTTTTGTCCTGGGTCTGATCTACAAGTTTTATGCGTGGTGTTCGATGAAAATCGGTATTTCAGCCCGGGATTATACACCCTCCCAGCGTTTATCCGCATCCGTCAAAGGAATCGCCGGTGTTGTTTTCAGCTCAAAAATCTTGATCTTGGTGAAAGTATTTATCCTCGATGTTGTTTTGCAACGAAGGATTTTGAAGGAAGACTTTACACGCTGGCTGATGCACATGCTCATATACAGCGGATTTATGCTCCTGCTCCTGATGCATGCCCTGGAAAACTTTATCTCTGCAAAACTGTTTGCCGATTACTATTCTACCGTCAATCCGTTTATGTTTTTAAGGGATCTTTTCGGGCTTATGATGATCATCGGTATCGGCATTGCCGTATTTCGCCGGTTCATTCTAAAAGTCCCCCGCCTTAAAACCAACGCCATGGATCACTATGCAATCATTATTCTGGTTGTCATTATGTTCTCCGGCATCATGCTGGAAGGTGCTAAAATTACCTCCCACACTGCATTTCAAGATATGGTGGCGGATTATGCCGGTCTGGAAGCGGAGGATGACGCAGAGGAAATAGAAGCCCTTGAAAGCTATTGGGTCAAAAATTTTGACGTTGTCTCCCCCAACGTCAAGGGGCCTTTTGAAGAGGAGATTTTGGAACAGGGCCTGGAAAGCCACGAGGCCAACTGTGCAGAATGCCATTCTTCCCCCAAGTGGGCTTTTACAGGCTATGCGTTTGCTAAAATCACCACACCGGTGGCCCTGGGCCTTGATCGTGCGGGGGCCACGAATATTCTCTGGTATATCCATTTTCTGGCGTGCTTTATCGGTTTGGCCTATCTTCCGTTTTCCAAGATGTTCCATATCATATCGACTCCTGTAAGTCTTCTTGCCAATGCGGTCATGGACAAGGAAGAATCGGACCCAATCAATATCGCCACAAGACAGGCCATGGAATTGGATGCCTGTACCCATTGCGGCACCTGCAGCCTGCGATGCTCTGCATCCACGGCTTTTGATGTTCTGGGCAATGAATACATACTCCCTTCGGAGAAGATGACTTTTCTGAAAACACTGGCCAAAGGAAAAGACCTGGGCCATGAGAAATTGCGCGCCATTCAGGAGGGGGTTTATTTGTGCACCAATTGTGATCGATGCACGGTGGTCTGTCCGTCCGGAATCAATCTTAAAGAGTTGTGGTTCAATGTGAGG
>JAFCZV010000493.1 GCA_019314155.1 Deltaproteobacteria bacterium | reverse complement strand
CGTTCCGAAGCGGGGCCTTCGAGAGGGCGATCTGCAAGGAGGAGCAGGACAAACTCGATACCGAGGTGGAATTACTCGATGGTTCGATCATGGGGATCGAAGAGCCCAGCGAGGTTACAAAGACCTGCCGATACTGCGAGTTCGCGTGCCCCGTCGCGCAGTGAGCCTTCCGCGGAGCTTTGGTGAATAATGCAGGATAGCCACCCGTTTTGAGGTCGTCTTTGTGATATTGTTTTCATATCTCAAGTGTAAAGTTCCGTCACCTGCGTAACTATCCACGATTGTATATTCGGTATGCACAGCCCGCACTTTGGCTGAATTGTTGTGATTCTCGGTTTAACTTGACACGGCCCGGGCCCTTATCTATTCTCCTTTTCCGGTTATCCAGAAAGAACAAGTGGTATTGAATGTGGGAGCTTTAGGCGTTTTATACCGCTTTCCATAATAATGTTCCGAATGACGGAATTGCGGCATAAGTGGTTGTATAAAAAAACGTTTGAATACCGGAACGTTTTTTTGACAACCACTATAAGTCCTCTGGCAGGCATGGAATTGGAGGGGGATCCTTCAAAAAATTTAAAAGATCAATTAACTAAAATCAAACAGCTGTTTAGGGGGTCATTTCTGTTTTCAGGAGCAGATGGGTCATATGGACACATATGTTTTTTCACATCTATCATCCTATTCTCTTTTTCTCATCGATACTTGGCCAAGGGCTGTCACCTTCAGCGAGATGATTGTGAAAGCTTGACGCAGTCGAGTCACTGTTATAATAGCATTACAACTAGACATATCTGGAATCAGATATTCGGAGGATTTGGAGGGTATGGTCCGGCAAAAAGATAGTAATAAAGATCTCATCCTGTTTATTGACAACCCTGACGAAATTTCCTGGGATATCGAGGTGGATGTTCTGGTCATCGGTGCTGGAGGTTGCGGGCTGATCGCCGCTTTTGCCGCCGCTCAAAAGGAGGTTTCGGTTTTTATTCTGGAAAAAGAAAAGGAGGCTGGCGGAAATACCTCCTTAAGTCAGGCAATGGTCCCTGCTGCCTGCACAAAAGCTCAAACCAAAGCCGGCGTTGAAGACTCCCTCGAACTCATGACAGAAGATATTTTAAAGAAGAACAATTACCAGAGCGATCCGGAATTCACTCGGCACGTGGCCGAGCAAGCCGCCAGGTTGGTGGATTGGTTGAATGCTCACATCGGCATAAATCTGGAACTGGTCACCGAGTTCATCTACCCCGGTCATTCAAGCTACCGGATTCACGTCAACCGCAGTCGCAAAGGAGCCCATCTCATCAATGATTTGATCAATGCTACCGGGCGATTTGAAAATATCGACATTGCTTATAATGCCCCGGTGAAAAGGTTGGTGGCCACAAAGCAGGATCAAGGCGTGCTCGGAGCAGAGGTTGAAATCGAGGGGATCGGCCGGAATTTGGCCAGGGCAAAAAAAGTGATCCTTGGGCTGAACGGATTCGGTGCCAATCGCGAAATGCTTAAAAAGTATATACCTGAAATGGCCGATGCCTATTATTTCGGCCATGAGGGCAACACAGGCGAAGGAATCCTCTGGGGAGAGGCGCTTGGGGCCCAACTGGATTGCATGGGAGCCTACCAGGCTCACGGATCGGTTGCCTATCCCCATGGAACGCTTCTTACATGGGCCGTTATTAGCCTGGGGGGCTACCAGGTCAACTTGCAGGGGAAACGGTTTGTAAACGAGTATCATGGTTACTCGGAGCATGCCCTTGATGTTTTGAAACAAGAAGATGGGGTTGCCATAGAGATCTTCGATCAGCGTATCTATGATACCGTCATCGAATATGAGGATTTCAGGCAATGTCTGGAAATAGGTGCGATTAAAAAATTCGAAAACATTGAAGATTTGGCTGTATCTTTTAGACTGCCTGTTGAGAAGATGATGCATACGCATGAGGAATTTCAAAAGGCTGCCATGGGGGAAATCCAAGATCCACTGGGCCGCAAGAAATTTGAAATACCTTTGAAACCTCCCTATTTCGGTGTAAAGGTCACGGGTGCCCTTTTCCATACCCAGGGTGGACTAAAGGTCAATCATCGCTGCCAGGTGATTTGTATGGACGGTTCCCCGATTCCAAATCTATATGCGGGTGGAGGAACGGCAGTGGGGTTTTCCGGAGAAGCGGGCCCCAAAGGTTATCTATCGGGCAACGGTCTGCTATCTGCCCTTGTTTTGGGTGAAATCGCCGGTGAAGATGCCGCGCGCTCTTACC
>JAFCZV010000492.1 GCA_019314155.1 Deltaproteobacteria bacterium | reverse complement strand
TCCATGTAAGCACCGGGATCGCCTTCATCCGCATTGCATATCACGTATCGATCACCGTCATGCCTGGCGCAAGTCGCCCACTTAATGCCTGTGGAAAATCCACCGCCGCCGCGACCCCTTAAACCCGATTTTTTGATCTGATCGATGATCTCCTCCGGTGCCATATCAAAAAACGCTTTTTCAAGGGCCTTATATCCGTCCACCGATATATAGTCTTCTATGCTGGTGGGATCGATCAAGCCGTTATTTCCGAAAATAATCCTTTGCTGGAGTTTATAAAAAGGAACATCATGTTCTCGAGAAATCCTTTTTTTGCTTGCCGGATCTTTAAAAATAAGTGATTTGACCAAATTGCCGTTTTTAAGGGTTTCCTCTACGATTTTAGGAACGTGTTCTTCTTTTACCTGCGGATAAAATATACCTTCGGGATGGATGACAAGAATCGGACCTTTTTCACAAAAACCATGACAGCCTGAAAGTTTAACTTCGACATCGTCTTGCATGTCTTGCTGAGCCAGTTCCGCAAGCAGTGCCTCATAAACTTTTGCCGTTCCATAAGCGCCACAACCGGAACCCGCACAAAGGGAAATTAATCGCTTTCCATCTTCCTGCTGCGTAAGTTTCAGTGAGTTTCTCAGTTCTTTAAGGGCCTCTCTATTTTCTAATTTTGTCATGTTCTGGTATTGCATCCATTACTCCGTACGTTTAAGAGACATTTTGATTGTATCCGTCAATGGCTTTGACCGCGGTGGCCCGGTCGAGACCGCCGTGAGTCTCCTTATTCACCGTAATAACAGGTCCTGATGCGCAGCACCCGATGCATCGCACACCCTCTAAGGTAAACAGAAGATCATCGGTGGTTTCACCTTCTTCGATATGAAGATGATCCTCCAATGCATCCATAATTTTGTCGGCACCCCGCACGTGACAGGCAGTTCCGGTGCAAACATTAACGATGTATTTACCTCTGGGCTCTAAACTGATGGTTTTATAAAAGGTGGCGACACTGTAAACCAGGCTTTTTCGTACACCTAATTTCTCAACCAAAGGAGGGATCACTTCTGGTGGAACATAATTATATATATCGCTGATATCTTGCATGATCATCAGCAGGGCTTCTCGGTTCCCGTTATATTTTTCGATGATTTCATCGATTCTAGGCCAATCAATTTTTTCTGAATTTTCCATAAAGATCAAACTCCTATGCTCGGCAACACCTTAAAAGGCCAAATCACACTTGAGCTTCATACATCACCGGACAGTTTTCCACACAACTGCCGCAACCGGTGCAAAGATCCATATTTATACTGCGCGCCCGCTTTCTGACTTTCATCTTGAAATTTCCTTCCTCTCCGGAGATGCCTTCTACTTCCGAAAGGGTAAGCAATTCAATGTTAATGTGCCGGCCGACCTCGACCAGTTTGGGGGCAATAATTCACATGGCACAGTCATTGGTTGGAAAGGTCTTGTCAAGCTGCGACATCATCCCGCCTATGGAGCCGGATTTTTCAACCAGGTAGACATAAAAACCGGCATTGGCCAGGTCCAGAGCTGACTGCATCCCGGCGATGCCACCGCCGACCACCATTACGGCACCTGTTTTTTTATTCGACATTTTCTGCTCCTTTATTAAAAAAAGAAGTGATATTATTGATATCAAGCTGGTTCATATCGATTCCCAACGTCTTTTCATCGATGCCCATACACAGACCCAGGAGCTGTGGATAGACAATCGAGGCAAGGGGCTCGGAACCATTTTGAGAGATCATCATTTTCTGCACAGTATCGAATTGCAAATGACACCATGGACAGGCGGCGCACAGGTAATCAGCGCCTGCTTTCTTTCCATTGGCCAGTTTCTTTTCGGTTAAATTCATTGAAAGATCGTCGTTCACACCCATTACCGGAGCACCGCAGCATTCCAGTTTGCTGAGATAGTCCACGCTTTCGGCCCCCGTGACCTCCACAAGCTTGTCAAAAATAGAGGGGGCAACCGGATCATCGAACTGTGTAATGTCACTGGGCCGCAGTGCATGACATCCATAGTGGGTGGCAATTTTGAGTCCTTCATAGGCGTTGGAGATATTACTCTCTATGGCATCCAGGCCCACATCATGATAGAGCACTGAAAGAAAATGCTTCACCTCGGCTTTGCCTTCATACTGCATGCCTTTTTCTGCAAGCAAATTTTTGATCTCTTCCTGAAGATCTCCTTCTTCCTTCAAGAAGTGTTCCGCTTCCTTCAGGCTGCCAAAGCA
>JAFCZV010000491.1 GCA_019314155.1 Deltaproteobacteria bacterium | reverse complement strand
CCATCGGAGACCAGATCTCAGAAGCCATCCGTATCCATAAAAAGATCGGGACCGAATCGCTTCATGAAAAATGTATTCGGCTCTTGAAGGACGTGGGAATTTCCTCTCCTGAACAACGCCTTGAAGACTATCCCCATCAGCTCAGCGGCGGTCAGAGACAACGGGTTATGATCGCAATGGCGCTGGCGTGTGACCCGGATCTGATTATTGCAGATGAGCCGACCACCGCCCTTGATGTCACGGTACAGGCTCAGATTCTCGAGCTTTTCGGGTCCATTCAGAAAAAACAATCCATGTCGATACTGTATATTACCCATGATCTCGGCGTCGTGGCAGCCATCGCCGATCGGGTTTATGTCATGTATTCAGGCATCATTGCGGAGCAGGGGAATACGGAACAAATCTTTCGTAATACCCGGCATCCGTATACTCAGGGACTCCTTGCATCTCTTCCCAGCCTCTCGAAACGGGGCAAAAGACTTTACAGCATCCCCGGCACGGTACCAAGCCCGGCGTATAAGCCGGCGGGGTGCCCCTTTCATCCGAGGTGTCCCCATAAAGCGCTGAGCTGCCATACAGAATATCCTAAAATGTGCGATTACGGCCAGGGACATCTGGCCCGCTGTCCGATACTGTTTCAAGATAAAGGTCATGATACCTAGATGAAATCAAAAAATGGAAATAATCACATCATTCTTTGCGTTAAAGATTTAAAAAAATATTTTCCCATACGCAGGGGTTTTTTGCAGAAAATCTCTGGATGGGTGAAAGCTGTGGACGGCGTCAGTTTTGAAATCAAACGGGGAAAAACCATGGGCCTGGTGGGTGAAAGCGGCTGTGGCAAAACAACCGTCGCCCGACTGATTCTGAAACTTTTGGCGCTTGATGAAGGAAAAATTATTTACCAGGGACTCGATATCAGTGGATTTTCCGAAAAAGACATGAAGCCGCACCGGAAAGAGATACAGATTGTTTTCCAGGACCCGTTCGGATCACTGAATCCCCGAATGACCGTTGGCCTGTCTGTGGAAGAGGGGTTACGGATTCTTGGCATCAAAAGCCACAGGATGCGCAAAGCGCGCCTTGAAAAACTCATGGAAATGGTGGGCATGTCCCCGGACAGCACAGATCGGTATCCCCATGAATTCAGCGGGGGTCAGCGCCAGCGTATCGGCATTGCCCGAGCCTTGAGCGTGGAGCCTTCCCTCATCATATGCGATGAACCCATATCGGCCCTGGACGTCTCTATCCAGGCTCAGATCATTAACCTTTTAAAGGACTTGCAGGATCAGCTGGGTTTGAGTTATCTTTTCATTTCCCATGACCTTAATGTTGTGGGCTATCTGTGCAACACCATCGCTGTAATGTACATGGGACAGGTCATGGAGTATGCATCTGCTGAAGATATTTTTGACAACCCGCACCATCCCTATACCCGGTCATTGCTCGCTGCAATTCCCGATTCCAAGCCGGGAAAAAAATTGGATGTTAAGCTTCCGAAAGAGGATGTTCCCGATTCCTCTGCGACGCGCAGAGGATGTAAATACCGGTCTATGTGTTCCATTGAAGCGCCGCGCTGCCGGAAAGAGAAAGTTCTTTTCGAAAAAGTTGGGGAAGGACATTTTGTCAGATGCCGGAAGGCAATGAAAAAAAGCTAAACGCTTATAATGTCTCTCCCAGTTTGTTTACGATCAATTAGGGTACAATTTTTGTGTCACTAGGAGGATAAATCGTGGAACCTGTATTGCTGAAAAAGGACGGGCCCATCGCATGGCTTACATTAAATCGCCCGGAAAAGCGGAATGCACTCTCTCTGGAATTAATGGGCGACATGCTCCATAAACTTAACACTGTCGCACAGGATCAGGATGTCCGTGTGGTGGTCATAAAGGGAAACGGCCCGGCGTTCTGCGCAGGACATGACCTTGGAGAAATGGTGGGTACAGATTTGGATGTCCGGCATTTTAACAATTTGTTTTCGGTATGCACTGCAATGATGCAAACGCTTCAAAAACTGCCCCAGCCTGTTATTGCTCAGGTTCACGGTATTGCAACAGCAGCGGGGTGTCAGCTGGTTGCGACCTGCGATCTCGCTATTGCAGAAACCGGGGCTCAATTCGCTACACCGGGGGTCAAAATACCACCCCGGCAGTACCGCTGGTTCGGATTATCGGAAAACGAAGAGCTATGGAAATGCTGTTGACCGGGCGTTTTATCTCGGCTGAGGATGCCGAAAGGTTCGGGCTGATCAACAGCATCGTCCCCTCGGAGAACCTCACCGAAAAGACCCGAAGCCTGGCAATGGAAATCGCTCAATACAGTCGGTACACCCTCGCTTTTGGAAAAGACACTTTTTACAAGCAGGTCGATCTTGATATGGGATCTGCTTACGATTATGCAACCCATGCAATTGCTATAAACTGCGTTGATGAAGATGCCCAGGAAGGAATGCTGGCGTTTCTTGAAAAGCGGAAGGCCAAGTGGAAAATTCGGCATTAATAAAGGGAGCAGTCAAACACCGGCTCCCTTTGATATAATAAAAAAATTCTAGCGTTTTGAGAACTGGAAACGAGCTCGTGCACCCTTCTGACCGTATTTCTTTCTTTCCTTAACCCTTGAATCACGTCGAACAAAACCTGCTCTTTTCAGCGCCGTCCTTAAATCAGGATTAACCAGTAAAAGCGCCTTGGTGATGCCGTGCCGGATTGCACCGGCCTGTCCTGAAATACCACCACCGGAAACTTTGGCTTTTATGTCAAATGAGCCGAGGGTATTCGTCAGAACAAGTGGCTCCTTCACAGTTATTTTTATTTTCCGTTTACCAGTCGCATAATAGACGTTTTCTTTCTCCATACCATTCCCCAATAATTAAGAACACTTATTATAGGTTAAATTTCGAAAATTTCAGGATGCTGGGCCTCATGCGGGTGCTTATCAGACGAATATACTTTTAATTTTTTAAAAAGTTTTCTCCCCAGTCTATTCTTTGGCAGCATTCCCTTAACGGCAAAACGAATCAGATCTTCAGGTCTTTTTTCCATCAGTTTCTTGGCCGTAATGGTCTTCAGCCCGCCAATGTAACCGCTGTGCCGGTAATAGTTTTTTTTATCCCATTTTCTCCCGGTCAGCACAATCTTCTCCGCATTAACAACAATCACCCAGTCTCCGGTATCAGCATGCGGGGTAAAAAGGGGATTGTGCTTCCCCCGCAAGCGAGCCGCAATAGAACTGGCAAGTCTTCCCAAAACCGCACCTTCAGCATCGACCAGACACCATTTGCCTGGATTGTCCTCATTTTTTGCACTATATGTATATTTTTTCACTGGATTCTCTCCTTCAAATAAAAAACCTCACACATTTAAATAAAATTTGCCCCTGTGTCAAGAAAAAAACACCAACTGGGTCAACAATTGACACTAAAGATGATTTCTAATATAAACAAATTATTAAATCGCTCGGCGGTTTTATATACCGTCCGCTTTTATAGGGATTCAAAAATCACCCACCGGAAAATTTGGAAATGGTTTACAGACAATGGAAAATTTAGAAATCGAGGTAAAATTTTATTTGTCGGATGTGAATCCGATACGCCGCCGGATTATTGAGCTTGGCGCTGATCTCAAGGGTCGCGTCTTTGAGACCAACCTGCGGTTTGAAGATGCTGATAACCGCCTGTTTCAAAAAAAATCTCTCCTGAGACTGCGAAAAGATATAAAAACCACCCTGACGTTTAAATCCGAACCTCCTTTCAAAGACGATCAATTTAAAACATTAAGGGAGATCGAGATCGAAGTTTCTAACTTTGCCGGCATGAAACAAATTCTGGAATCTTTAGGATTTCATGAAGAACAGGTTTACGAAAAATGGCGCGAAACCTTCGTGTTAAGCGATACGCACCTTTGTCTCGACACCATGCCCTACGGTGACTTTCTCGAAATCGAAGGCTCTAAAAAATATATCAAAGAAATAGCATCCCGAATCGGGCTCAAGTGGCACAAAAGAATACTCCTGAATTATCTTGCCATATTTGATGTCATACGCAAGCAATTAAATCTGGGGTTTTCTGATGTCACATTCGAAAACTTTAAAAATATTAGATTCGACCTTGCCGAACATCCGGGTCTGCTTGATGTTGATGCTCGTTAGTTCATTACCCATTTAAATCATTGCGATCTCGCACGATTATAAACTGGACCATACCATGTTTTCTGTTTTAACATTAAATCTTCGTTTCGGCCTTGCTGACAACGGCCCCAACAACTGGCAATACCGGAAGAGATGCTTTCCTTCTTTTTTTGAAAAATATTGTGCGGATTTCATGGGATTCCAGGAAGCCAATGATTTTCAGATCGATTTTATCCATAAAATATGGGATTCCAGGAAGCCAATGATTTTCAGATCGATTTTATCCATAAAATTCTGGCTGAATATAATTATATCGGCCGGCGAAGCCCTTCTCCGGATTTCTGGCAAAACAATGTTGTCTTTTATAAAAATAATTGGGCCTGTACGTATCGTGAACATTTTTTCTTGAGCCCAACACCTTCAGTGCCGAGCCGTTTTCGGAAAAGCCTCTGGCCGAGACAGTGTACCATCGGCATTTTTAAAAATTCCCACCGCCAGCTTATCTGTATCAACACACATTTGGACTTTGACGTCT
>JAFCZV010000490.1:2324-4525 GCA_019314155.1 Deltaproteobacteria bacterium | reverse complement strand
TGGGCGGTTCCGCTGCCGCCACTGACGATGGCGCCTGCATGGCCCATGCGTCTTCCGGGAGGTGCCGTCAGGCCGGCAATAAATCCCACCACCGGTTTTGTGACATTCTGGGTTGTAAATTCAGATGCTTCCTCTTCGGCAGTCCCGCCGATCTCTCCGACCATAACGATCCCTGTGGTCTCGGAATCTTTTTCAAAGGCATCGAGGCAGTCGATGAAATTCGTGCCGTTGACCGGATCGCCGCCGATACCGATACAGGTGGTCTGCCCGATTCCCTGGGAGGTTAACTGGTACACCACCTCGTAGGTCAGGGTTCCGGATCTGGAAACAACGCCGATGGGGCCGCCCGGCGTATGGATCGGTCCGGGCATGATTCCAACCTTGCACTGCCCCGGCGTAATGATCCCCGGACAATTGGGACCGATGAGTCGGGACGCCAACCCCTTCATGTAATTTTTAACTTTCATCATATCCAAAACCGGGATGCCTTCGGTGATGGCAACGATAAGTTCAACAGATGCGTCTGTCGCCTCCATGATGGCATCGGCAGCAAATGCCGGGGGGACAAAGACCATGCTGCAATTGGCCCCGGTGTTTTCAACCGCCTCTTTAACGGTATTGAATACCGGCACATCGTCCATTTTCTGGCCACCTTTGCCCGGCGTTACACCGGCAATCACATTTGTACCGTATGCAACACACTGACGTGCGTGAAACTGCCCTTCTTTGCCCGTAATTCCCTGAACTAACAAACGCGTATTATTGTCAACGAATATGCTCATTCTTCATACCTCGATTTTTATTTTTACATTGAAAACCTGGCCCTCCAGCTCAGGTCAGAGATAGATGGCTCTGCCTTGGAGTTTTGTGTCTAAAAATACAAATTCCAAGCACCAAATTACAAATAAACCCGCCTGCCATTGCAAGGCACGAGCGGGCAGGTCTCAAATTCCAATATTCAATGACCAAAAACCTTTCGAAACGAAACATTGTTTGGATTTTCGAATTTTAGTCAGCCAACTTCACCATAGTAGCCATTTGGCTACGACGGCTGAATTGGGATTTGTTTGATATTTGGGATTTCAATAAGCCACTGAACTTCCAACAAAGCAAATCCCCTCTGGGGATAATTAAAGCCTGGTCCTCCCTCCGGGGCAAAGCCTTTCTGGGGCGGTTCCTGAGCCAGGTTTTTTACTTATCCGCAACAAACTGGGCGACCTTCTCTGCCGCGTCCTTCATGTCGGTGGCGGTAATAAGACTAAGACCGGAATCCGCCAGAATTTTTCGCCCCTCCTCCACATTCGTCCCCTCCATCCGAACCACCACGGGGACGTCAATGCCTGTTTTTTCCGCCGCCCTGACCACACCTTCAGCCAACACATCACAGCGCAATATTCCGCCAAAAATGTTGATCAGTATCCCTTTGACGTTTTTATCACTGAGCATAATTCTGAAACCGTTCTCGACCATCTCGGCACTGGCACCGCCACCCACATCGAGGAAGTTTGCCGGCTCGGCGCCGGCAAGCTTGATGATATCCATTGTCGCCATTGCCAAGCCCGCGCCGTTCACCATATTCCCGACGTTGCCATCCAGTTTGATGTAGTTGAGGTTGAACTTGGAGGCTTCGACCTCCAGTGGGTCTTCTTCGTGAATATCACGGTAATCAAGGATATCCTTATGGCGATACAGGGCATTGTCGTCGAAATCGACTTTAGCATCCAAGGCAATCACCGTCTCCTCGGCTGTAATCACGAGGGGATTTATCTCTACCAGCGAACAGTCGTAATCGATAAACAGCCGGTAAAGATTTCCAAGCATTGAAACAAACGGCTTCATTGCGGTTGGGGGCAGTTTCAGACCGAAGGCCGCTTGGCGGCAGTGATAGGGCTGGATGCCCACCAGGGGATCGATGTACACTTTGATGATCTTTTCAGGAGTTGTCGCAGCCACCGCTTCGATATCCATTCCACCGGCCTCGCTGGCCATGACAACGACTTTAGCGGTTTCTCTGTCCGGAATAATACTCAGATAGAGCTCCTTTGCAATGTTGAGCCCCTGCTCCACGAGCACTTTTCTGACCTTCTTCCCTTCAGGGCCGGTCTGGTGTGTAACCAGGTTCATTCCGACGATATCCCCGGCGACGCTCCCGACTTCATCCATGGACCCTGCAAGTTTAACACCGCCGCCGTTACCCCGGC
>JAFCZV010000490.1:0-2271 GCA_019314155.1 Deltaproteobacteria bacterium | reverse complement strand
CCGGCCGCCGGCATGGATCTGGGCTTTTACAACAACCGGAAATCGGCCCAGGTTTTCGGCGACCCTGTGGGCTTCTTCCGGTTTGAACGCAACACCGCCCTCCGGAATAGGGATGTTATATTTTTTGAACAACTCTTTTGCCTGATATTCATGGATCTTCATGATCCTGAACCTCCTATTTCAAAATTGACGATTGAATAATGATGGCGTCGTAAAAAGTCCCATCTACTGCGTTGGTGTATTTTTTCAGACACTCGGCATACTACATGTATGGCCTCGTTCCTGAAAAAATACTACGCCTTGTATATGAACCTTTTTGCTTTTATCAGCTTAGCGTCATTCAATCTTCAATATTCAATTGTTTCAGCCAACAACACACAGCACATCAACCTTGGCTACGGAATCTCCGCTGGAATAATTAATCGCCTTGATGGTCCCGTCCGCAGGCGCCTGAAGGGCATTTTCCATCTTCATGGCCTCAAGGATGACCACTGTATCCCCTTTGCTTACCGCATCTCCCACCTGCTTTGAATATTTAACGATCATTCCGGGCATCGGCGCTTTCAGGGGTGTGCCTTCAACGTCCGCAGGTGCGGGAGCCGAAGGCGCTGCCGGTTTGGGTGGAGCCGGTGTCGGTGCTGCAGGTGCTACCGGTTTGGGTGGAGCCGGTGCCGGCGCTGAAACCGAGACAGGTGCAGGCGCTGAAACCGGAACTCCGGCCGGCATTTGCTGGACATAACTGATCATCGGCGATCCACCGGGTTCTTCCACACCGACTTCAAAGTATTCGTCATCTACGAACACGCTGAATGTTCGCAGGGCATCGGTCTTGGGCGGGCCTTCCTTTTCAACTTTTTTCACCAGTTGACCGAGTTTTGCCAGTTTAACCAACTCTTCTTCCTCTTTGATCTGTTCCAGAGTCCGGGGCCTGACTTCCGCAGGCGGATCTTCCTTGCCGTATTTCCACTTCAAAAACCGTTTCCCGGTAACCGGAAAAATGGCATACAAAACAACATCGTCCAAATCCTGGGCCAGGCCCTCGGTATCTTTTTTTGCCTGTTCCAGTTCTGGTTCCAAAACCTCCGCCGGCCTGCAGGAAATCGGTTCTTCTCCCCTTTCATAGCCCTTCAGTGCTTTCTTTTGAACTTCAGGATCGATGGGGATGGCGGTCTTGCCGTATAAACCGTAGCACAGATCCTTGACCTGGCCGGTAATCATCTTGTAGCGCTCTTCATCATCGTCAAAGAGCACATTGTTAACGGTCTGTATGCCAACAATCTGGCTGGTGGGCGTTACCAAGGGAATCTGACCCAGTTCTTTTCTGACCCTGGGAAGCTCTTTGTAAACATCATCGATCTTATGCAACGCATCCATTTCCCTTAACTGGTTGACAAGGTTGGAAAGCATCCCGCCCGGTGTCTGGTGCAAAAGCACATTGATATCGATGATGGATACTTTGGAATCATCCAGCAGGTGCTTATACTTGGGCAGTACCTTTTTTTCCAGTATTTCGTTGATTTCCGCCAGTTGTTTGATATCGAATCCCGTGTCTCGGTCGGTTCCCAGAAGTGTCATCACCAGCGGTTCTACGGCTGCATGGGATGTTCGGTAGGCATACGGCGACATGCAGGTGTCGATGATATCGACTCCGGCCTCGATGGCCTTCAAATGACTCATGGGAGACATCCCGGACGTAAAATGGCTGTGCAGATGAATGGGCGGCTTCACTGTCGCCTTTAAGGCCTTGACAATTTCATACGCATCATAAGGGGCAATCAGACCCGCCATGTCCTTGAGACAGATGCTGTCGGCCCCCATATCCTCCAGAGCCTTGGCCTTGTTGATGTAGTAGTCAATATTGTAAACGTCGCCCCCCAACCGCGGTTCGGTCATGGTATAGCAGATACACCCCTGAAAATGTTTCCCGCATTCCTTGATAACACGAACCACCGTTTCGAAGTTACGATAATCGTTCAGGGCATCAAATGTCCGGAAAATATCCAGGCCGTTTTCAGCTGTCCGCTCCACAAAGGCCCGGGCAAGATCATCGGCATAATTTCTGTAGCCCACAAGGTTTTGTGCTCTTAAAAGCATGGAAAACGGCGTCTTGGTCATATACCGTTTTAATGTCCGGAGCCTTTCCCACGGATCCTCATTTAAAAACCGGTGCATGGTATCAAAGGTGGCGCCGCCCCATGTTTCTACGGCCCAAAACCCGACCTCGTCCATTTTTTCGGCAACCGGAATCATATCCTCGGTCCGCCCCCGGGT
>JAFCZV010000080.1 GCA_019314155.1 Deltaproteobacteria bacterium | reverse complement strand
GGGAAACGGGGGATTGATATGACAATCAATGAAAAGCCCGACAAAAACACTGAAAGGACAGAACCGGCGGAAGATGAAGGGATCATCGAACTTAAGGAGGAGATAGAAGGCGGGCCGGAAGACGATGATGAAATACTCGACCTTTTTGATGCTGTTGAGGAACTTCCCGTAGAAGATCAAAAGGACATCGCCTTTACCGAAGCAGAAAAACCCGTTGAAGATGACGAGATTTTTGAACTTACGGATGAGATAATCGATACATCACAAAATGATGAAGAAATTATCGACCTGATGGATACCGTCGAAGAGATTTCCATTGAACCCGATGAAGATGACGAGGTCATCGAACTGATCGCAGAACCCGGCGACATTCCCGAGGGAGTAGAGGAAATCGGAGAGTCTGTTTTTACAACCGACGACCTTTCACCGGAATCGGACGATATCCCTGACTTAGAAAGCGATTTTTTTGAAGAAGCCATAGACTTTGATGAGGAATTGGACCCAGAAGCGGCCCTGGATCCGTCCCTGAAAGATGATTTCGCCGATTCATTGGGGATTGAGATCGAAACAGGAGAAGATATTCCGGAAGGTTCATTGGAAGCCGACAGGGTATCCGACGAACAGATAGAAGCGGCGTTAGAGCGCGTCATAAAAAAGATGTTTTACGAAAAAATCGATGGTATTCTTGTTGAAGTGATTGAAAAAACAGTTAAGAAGGAAATAGAAAGGCTGAAAAACATTCTGCTCGAAGAGGAATCGGGCAGCGAAAAATAATTGTTCTTTTGGGCAGCAATGATGTCCGGCCTGATGAATCTGATCATGTTAAAAAACAAAATGGTAAAAACTCGGGGATTATGCAATAATCCCCTTTTCCATTTTTTAGCAGTATCGGATGCCATATGTTGTTAGGGACAAGTTATCAATAGGGAGTATTAAGGTATGAGTTCCAATCTTTTAAACAAAAGTTATGAACCCCATGATGTTGAAAAACGATGGTACGATTTCTGGGAAAAAGAAGGGCTGTTTGCGGGCGATGAGGCGGACGGCGACCGGAAAGGTTATTCCATCGTAATTCCCCCGCCGAATGTTACCGGTGTTCTTCACATGGGGCATGCCCTCAATAATACATTGCAGGATATTCTCTGCCGCTACAGAAGATTGCGGGGTGATAATGTCTTGTGGATGCCCGGGACCGACCATGCAGGAATCGCCACCCAGAATGTTGTTGAAAAAAAACTCGCAAGCGAGGGGTTGGATCGTCACCAGGTTGGCAGGGAAAAATTCATCGAGGCGGTCTGGGAGTGGCGAGGTGAGTATGGCAGTGCAATTATCAATCAACTTAAACGTCTTGGCGCTTCATGTGACTGGGAGAGGGAGCGTTTTACCATGGATGAAGGACTTTCGAAAGCCGTCCGAAAGGTTTTCGTGACGCTGTACCAAGAAGGTCTTATCTACCGGGGCAATTACATAATTAACTGGTGCGGCCGCTGCCATACAGCGCTTGCTGATCTTGAAGTCGAACATGAAGAGCATGACGGTTATTTATATCATATCCGATATCCTTTTACAGATGGAGAGGGTGGCGTCGTCGTCGCAACCACCCGGCCTGAAACCATGTTGGGAGATACTGCGGTGGCTGTGAATCCTGATGACGAGCGCTATCACGGCATCGCATCTCACCAGGTCATTCTTCCTTTGATGGACAGAAAGATCCCAATCATCAAAGATAAATATGTGGATACGTCGTTTGGAACGGGGGCATTGAAGATTACACCGGCCCATGACCCCAATGACTTTGAAATCGGCAATCGCCACAATCTGGAACGGATCAAAGTTATCGATGACGATGGCCGTATGACAGCCGAAGCCGGCAAGTTTAAAGGGCTCGACCGGTTCAAGTGCAGGGACGCCGTGGTTAAAGCCCTTAAAGAAGCGGGGCTCCTTCAAAAAGTAGAACCCTATAAACACAGCATCGGTCACTGTTATCGATGCAATACCATCATCGAGCCGAATCTGTCAAAACAGTGGTTCGTTAAGACCGGTCCCCTTGCGGAAAAGGCCATGGATGCCGTCAAGAATGGTGACACAAAGATCATTCCTGAAATATGGACGAAGACCTATTTTGAATGGATGAACAATGTTAAAGACTGGTGTATTTCAAGGCAGATATGGTGGGGGCATCAGATTCCGGCGTGGACATGCGGGGCGTGCGGGGAAATCATCGTCGCCATGGACACACCTCAAACATGCCCGGCGTGCGGCGGAGCAGATCTTGTACGGGAGACAGATGTTCTGGACACCTGGTTCAGCTCTGCCCTGTGGCCTTTTTCAACCATGGGATGGCCGGAAGAGACGTCACTCTTAAAATTGTTCTATCCCACGTCCGTACTTGTGACCGGTTTTGACATCCTCTTTTTCTGGGTCGCCAGAATGATGATGATGGGCATCCATTTCATGGGGGATGTACCGTTTAAGGATGTTTATGTGCACGCCCTGGTGCGGGACGAAGACGGCAAAAAAATGAGCAAATCAACGGGAAATGTCATCGACCCTTTGAACGTTATCGACCAATATGGGACAGATGCATTCCGGTTTACGCTGGCCGCTTTTGCCGCACAGGGCAGAGACATCAAGATGTCGGAAAAGCGCGTTGAAGGTTACAGAAATTTTATCAACAAAATCTGGAATGCCACCCGTTTTTCCCTGATGCATATAGATAAAGCGTATAAAAACATACCGGATGAACCCCTTTCTCTTGCTGACCGGTGGATTCTGTCCAGACTCTCCCGTGTTACCGTCAACGTTTCCGAATCCCTGGACAGTTACAGGTTCAATGATGCTGCAGGTGCCCTTTACAAGTTTGTGTGGCATGAGTTCTGTGACTGGTACCTTGAAGCCGTCAAACCCACTCTGTACGGAAAAGAGGGGGAAAGCCGCAAGGAAGCAACCCTGAGCGTGCTGTGGCGTGTTCTGCACGATACCATTATTCTGCTTCATCCTTTTATACCTTTTATTACAGAGGAAATCTGGCATAAAATTCCGGGCACACAAGGCACCATCATGAAGGCCGTCTTCCCTTTGGATGCCGACCCTGTTGACGGCCTGGCCGGAGATGAGGAGGCAGAATCAAAAATGAGGCTTATCTCGGGGATAATAACAGGAATTAGAAACATCAGGGGAGAGATGAACATTTCGCCCATGTTGTCGCTGGATGTTTCGGTCCATTCACAGGATGACTCAAATAGAGCAACGATTCAACAGTACACGGACATGATCGTAAACCTTGCCAGACTAAAATCGATGTCTGTTGAAAATACGGGACAAAGGCCTAAATCGGCAGCAACGTCTGTTGTGGAAGATGCTACGATTTTTGTTTCATTGGAAGGAATTATCGATTTTAAAAAAGAGATTCAGCGCCTTGAAAAGGAAATCAACAAACTGACCCCTGAATTGACCAAGATTTCAAAAAAACTTAACAATGAGGATTTTCTCAGCAAAGCACCTGAACATGTGGTGGAGAAAGCCAAGGAAAAGCACGAGGCCTTTATACAGAAACAGCAAAACCTTCAGATGCATCTGGATAAGATTAAGGGACTCGAGGCTTGATGAATGAAGGTGAAATGGTTTTATCATGAACTCCATACAGCATCTCATCGAAATAGCGCTAAAAGAAGATATCGGCCCGGGGGACATTACCACCGATAATCTTATCGATCCGAATCTTGAGGGCAGGGGTATTATCATAGCCAAAGAACCCCTGGTTGTTGCCGGACTGGAGATAGTCACACGGGTTTTTCAGCATCTTGATCCCAACGTCATATTGAGGTCTGAATATGCGGATGGAGATACCGTAGAACCGGGTGACACCATCGCGGACGTCGAAGGGAGACTCCGTGCCCTGCTTTCAGGCGAACGAACCGCCTTGAATTTTCTTCAACGTCTCTCGGGAGTGGCCACCTTTGTCCGTTCTCATGTCAATGAACTTGCAGGGAAAAATTCGCGACTGGTCGATACCCGCAAGACCACCCCCGGCTGGCGTGTATTGGAAAAATATGCTGTCCGAGTGGGCGGCGCCCATAACCACCGAATGGGGTTGTACGATGGCGTTTTAATCAAGGATAACCACATCGCAGCCTGTGGCGGCATAAAAAAGGCGGTGGATCGTATCCGGACTGAATTGTCACACCTGTCGAAGATAGAGGTGGAGGTTGCCAACATGAAGCAGGTCGAGGAAGCCCTTGAAGCAGGTGCGGATGTCATTATGCTCGACAACATGAACGTACAACAGATAAAAGACGCCATTGCGCATATTGATGGAAAGGCGGTGGTGGAAGTATCCGGAAATGTAAAAAAGAACGTTCTCAAATCCCTGGCAGATACCGGTGCAGATATTATATCCGCAGGGGCGCTGACCCATTCTGCAAGATGTGTGGATATCAGTATGCGGGTAAAAGCAGCTGATGAGTTGTTATGATACCCATTCGCGATACCATACCGTCCAAGAATTACCCGGTTGTAAATCATACGATTATCGGTATCAACGTTGTCCTTTATCTGTTTGAAATGTCCCAGGGGGCCGATTTAAATCGCTTCATCTATATCTACGGTCTTGTTCCAGCCAGATATTCGGTCCCTCAAGTTGCAGCCTACTTTTCAACCGGTCAGCAGTTGTTTTCCCTGCTTTCTTTCATGTTTTTACACGGCGGGTTCTTTCATCTTCTTGGCAATATGTGGTTCCTGTATATTTTTGGGGATAATATCGAAGATCGTCTCGGCCCTTTTCGTTACATCGCTTTTTACCTGCTTTGCGGAATTACATCCGGTCTTTCCCATCTCGTTCTCAATCTTCATTCCAACATGCCCACCATCGGAGCCAGCGGGGCCGTGGCGGGGGTCATGGGGGCGTATTTGATTCTTCACCCGCATGCCAAAATATTAACACTGATTCCCATTATTATCATACCCTGGTTTATTGAAATTCCCGCTTTTTTTTTCCTGGGTCTCTGGTTTGTTCTCCAGTTTCTAAATGCAACAGGAACCCATGGCGGTGCCGGCGGAATTGCATGGTGGGCGCATATCGGCGGCTTTGTTTTTGGAATCGTTTTCTTAAAGATTTTGCTTGTATTGCCTGAGACAGGGGTGACCGATAGAATACGTCGGGTCACCGCAAAAAGAAAAACGCACCGTTTGCAGGTTATCCGGCCTGTAGGTCCTGGAAATGACCCTCATCTCTATGGTACGATTGCCGTTACATCATTCGAAGCGCTTGTGGGGACAAAAAAGTTGGTCAATATCCCATGGGGATTTCAGAAACGGATTGTCAAAGTTATCGTTCCTCCCGGCATAAAAGAAGGGAGCAAACTGCGGTTGAAAGGTTTGGGGAAAACAACATCCGACGGAGAACGGGGCGATTTGTACCTTAAAGTGGCTATAGTGAATTGAAGTACCAGTGAAGAATTTTCTCTCCAAAGAAAATATATGAAATTGCACCAATGGACAGAAACGGACCGAATGGAATCGCAAATTTCATATTTTTGCCTTTGACCAGTATCATTATCATACCAACGCATGTCCCCACCATCGATGAAGCAAAAATTGTAAAGATAACACCTTTCCAGCCGATAATGGTTCCAATCATTCCCAGCAGCTTGATATCACCGCCGCCCATTCCATCTTTATGAGTAATCAGGGTGTATACCCAAGCAACACACAACAGACTGCCCCCGCCGACCAGCAGGCCCAGCAACGATTCTTTGAACGTCACGGCCGGCAACGCAAAAGAAGCGACAAGGCCGATGGGAATTCCCGGAAGTGTGATGATATCGGGTATAATTTTATGATCAATATCAATAAAGGTTATGACAACCAGCGATGCAATAAAGACAAAATATATCAGGCCTTCCAGGGTCACACCCGACGTAAAAAGAACATTCACCGCTGCGATCCCGCTTATGAATTCCACCAGAGGATACCGAAAAGATATCGGCGTATTACAATATCGGCATCGGCCTTTAAGCCAGAGATAACTTAAAACAGGGATATTGTCATAAAATGGGATATGGCTGTTACAGTCTGGACAAATTGAACGGGGAGGATCCACAATCGATTTTGAGACCGGCAGTCTGTATATACAGACATTTAAAAAACTTCCAATGCACATGCCCAAAATGAAAATTATGCTTACGATCCATAAGTCGAACATGTTTTATAATGCACCCTCTTGAATTTATTATTGGATAATAGTAAGTATGTCGTCGATGGAAATGTCAGACCGGCTGAATGCTCTTGTCTATATACGTAGATGTCCCTTGTGTCAAAACAACTTTTTCCCCAGCTTTTGAGCTTTTTGAAAATATTTTCGTTTCAAGTCGTGTTGAATTTTCCTGTTGGACGACCAAATTCGAAAAGAGCTTAAAACAACCTGGAATCGTACTTTTAAATGTTATAGGAATCATCATGCGGAGAAAAGACAAGGAAATAACAGATAGCGTCGAAATCGAATCCATCATCCAAAGGTCTGTGGTCTGCAGGCTGGGGATGGTTGATGAGAACCGGCCATATATTGTACCCTTATGTTTTGGATACAAAGACCATACACTCTATTTCCATTCAGCAAATAAAGGCAGAAAGATCGATATTCTTAAAAAGAACAATACGGTCTGTTTTGAATTCGATATTGACTCCGAACCCGTAAAAGCGGATAACCCATGTGAGTGGGGGATGAACTACAAAAGTGTCATCGGTTATGGAAAAGCATACTTTGTCGACGATTTTGAGGCAAAGTGTGCTGCCCTGGATATTATCATGCAGCAATATTCAGATGGAACATTCAACTATCCGGAAACCAAAATAAAAAATATCCTTGTCATCCGGGTTGAAATTGAACAGATGGCCGGTAAGCAGTCCGGAAAGATTGCCTGATGCTGAAAAATGAGGAATGGGAGGTTTTGAAACGGTTTAAAGACAATTTATCTAAAAAGAAACGAAAGGGGAAGGTGTTATGAGCATCAATGTGGTGGAGAGGATAGATGATCGTGTCAAGGTAAGGCACGTGCTTGCCAGTGTTTTTGACAAAAACGGTCTGGAAGAATTTATACCGGAGCTGCTCAGGATAAATCCGGAGATTAAATTTTTCTCAACAGGCGGGACTTACGGGAAGATAAAAGAGATTATTGGGGATGCGGCCGAATCCTGTCTGACCCAGGTGTCTGATTACACGGGTCAGCCGGAAACCCAGGGCGGTCTGGTAAAGACGCTCGATTTTAAAATATATCTCGGACTGTTAACTGAAACCTACAATGACGCCCATAATGAAGATATCAAGCGAACAGGTTCCATTCCTATCGATATGGTTGTGGGCAACCTGTATCCGTTCGAGGATACGATTTCAAAACCGGATGTAACGGTTGAAGCGGCCCGAGGCAATATCGATATCGGAGGGCCATGTATGATAAGAGCTTCCGCCAAGAACTATTTGAGGGTTGCATCGGTGGTCGACCCTTCAGACTACGAAGCCATTATATCTGAAATGAAAGCAAATGACGGTTTCATATCCCTCAAACTCCGTTACCGTCTGTCACAAAAGGCGTTTGCATACACGGCGGCTTATGACCGAACCATTGCAGACTTTTTGGGCTCCAGAACATTTGAGGATGTGAAGGAATGTTATAAGGATTAAAAAAACAGGCATGATCTATCTAAATTAAAGGAGAAAGCAATGGCTGAAGATTTAAAGAAAATGTATCGAACAATAATGGAT
>JAFCZV010000489.1 GCA_019314155.1 Deltaproteobacteria bacterium | reverse complement strand
GCGATGGAAAAAGAACTCAGGTTTGCCATCAGAGAAGGCGGTCGTACGGTTGGCGCCGGTGTGGTGAGCGAGATTATAGAGTAGCAACTGAAGGAGTCTTCTGGTGAGAATAATTGTTACACTTGCATGCAATGAATGCAAAAGAAGAAACTATACGACGACCAAAAATAAACGGACAACACCGGACAAGCTGGAATTCAGCAAGTACTGCAGATTCTGCAGGAAACACACGATACATAAAGAGACGAAATAAATGGTTTTATTTCCGAAACAGCATAGAGAATCGGGACCGTTTATTTCATATAAGCGTATAGGATTTGAAGTGCGTTGAACCGTGCAGGCCAGTAGCTCCAACGGTAGAGCGTCGGACTCCAAATCCGGGTGTTGGGGGTTCGAATCCCTCCTGGCCTGCCATATCATTTTGGAAGTATAATAAAAACGTCAAGCAACGATAAAATTTTTCCTGACGGTTTAATTTTTACGATTCAATCCAGTCGTCAAGTAACATTTGCTCGTTTTGTTTTGAATTTAAGTTTAGGGCAATAATGGCAAGATTACAAAGAAAAAAAAGTCCAAGCACAAAGAAGAAGAAAAAAAAGAATGCCGAAGGTGTGGCATCATCCCGGGCAGGAAACGATGCTGCTGTAAAAAAGGCCAAATTATTTTCAGGTTCTGGAAAAGATATCCAAAAACCGCAATCTTTGTCCAGAACAAAAGCGTTGTCCAAAACCAGGGGTGAGCCCGGAAAGATTAAACGCACCATAGATACATGGGTTCAGTTCTTGAGAGAAGTAAAAGTTGAGCTGAAAAAGGTTGTATGGCCCTCACGTAAGCAGACCATCGGCTCTACGGTTGTTGTGCTGATTCTGGTGATGATAATATCCTTATTTCTCGGGGTGGTGGATCTCGGCTTGTCGAGTATAATCCGTGTGGTTTTTCAATAAAAGGGGAGAATAGGAAATTGGCGCTTAAGTGGTATATTATCCATGTTTATTCCGGGTTTGAAAACAAGGTAAAATCGGCCCTGGAGGAACGAATTGCGTCTTTTCCTCAGCCCGAGAAATTCGGCGAGGTTGTCGTCCCAACCGAGGAGATTGTTGAACTGGTAAAAGGAAAAAGAAAAACATCTTCCCGCAAATTCTATCCCGGATACATACTGGTTAAGATGGAGCTGAATGATGCAACCTGGCACATTGTCAATAATACTGCCAAGGTTACCGGTTTCCTTGGAGGGCGAGAGAAACCGACGCCCATATCCGATGAAGAGGCCCAGCATATCCTAACCCGAATGGAGGCTGGAAAACTTAAACCACAGCCAAAATACTTCTTTGAAACCGGAGATGAAATTCGTGTGGTAGACGGGCCTTTTAAGAATTTTAACGGCGTCGTTGATGAGGTTAACCCTGAAAAGGGCAAGATCAGAGTTCTTGTCAGCATCTTCGGTCGTTCGACACCGGTGGAGCTTGAGTTCGTACAGGTAGCGAAGTTATAATCGCCAGTGACATCCGGCCGTAAGTCATTGGCAGATATATCAGGATAAACGACATAAGGCCGACGACCCCGGTGAAATTTTACGGGGCAAGCAAATAGGAGAAATAAGAAAAGATGGCAAAAAAGGTTATGACACAGATAAAACTGCAGGTGACAGCCGGTCAGGCCAATCCCTCTCCTCCGATTGGCCCGGCACTGGGACAGCACGGCGTAAATATCATGGATTTTTGCAAAGCGTTTAATGCCCGGACTGCCCAGGATGAAGGTATGATCATACCGGTTGTGATTACCGTCTATCAGGACAGATCATTTACCTTTATCACCAAAACGCCACCCGCATCTGTGCTTTTGAAAATAGCGGCAAAGATTGCAAAGGGCGCCGGTGATCCAAAGCGGGAAATGGTTGGCCAGGTTACACGACAGCAGCTCGAAGATATCGCCAAACAGAAAATGGTCGATTTAAATGCAATGGATTTGGATGCTGCCTGTAATATTATCGCCGGTACTGCTAAAAGTATGGGGATTGAGGTCGTCTAAAAAAGGAGTGAACAAAAGAAGATGCCGAAGTGGGGTAAAAAGTATACAGAAGCGCGTAAAAAGGTAGATGTAGCGGCAAAACCGAGTGTCAGTGAAGCCGTTCAAATAGCCATTGATACGTCTTATGCCAAGTTTGATGAAATTTGATGAAACGGTTGACGTTGCGGTGCGTCTCGGGGTGGATCCAAGACATGCCGATCAGATGGTTCGAGGGACGGTGGTCTTGCCGAACGGTCTTGGCAAAGACGTTAAAGTCCTCGTATTTGCTAAGGGTGAAAAAGAAAAAGAGGCGACAGATGCAGGCGCTGATTTTGTCGGAAACGATGATCTGATAGAAAAAATTAAAGGAGGGTGGCTTGGTTTTGATAAAGCCGTTGCAACTCCGGATATGATGGGTTCTGTTGGAAAAATCGGGAGGGTTCTCGGCCCCAGGGGATTGATGCCCAATGCAAAAACCGGAACCGTAACGTTTGATATCGCCAGGGCGGTCAATGAACTCAAAGCAGGTAAAATTGATTTCAAGGTTGAAAAAGCCGGTATCGTGCACGTCCCAATGGGTAAAGTTTCTTTTGGGGTAGAAAAGATTGTCCAGAATGCAGCCGCCTTTTTAGAAACGATTATTCGGCTCAAACCGGCTTCCAGTAAGGGAACCTACCTAAAAAGTATTACCATATCTACGACCATGGGGCCCGGTATTAAGATTGATGCCGGCAGTATCAAAGACTTAGCCAAATAGATTGCTCCCAATGTGGATTTAACAATTTTGATTTTACCACCCCAATGATAACAAAATCGAGAGGATTTTGGACGTAATCGCTGAAGAAAGCCTGTTTGATAAGCGGATTGCTTGGGTATCGATGGTGATATTTTTTTAAACAGACTTGGTTCATAAAACTATTTCTGTCAAAGACCGTAGGTGCACTTGGTTGTGTTTAAGCGGCTGTGCCGGCCTACCGAGACAAACTATTGTGATAAGTTGTTGCCTCCGGTTTTTACGGATTAAGGAGGGAGGTGTATTGAGTTGTGCGAATAGATAAGAAGAAAGAAATTGTAAAAGATCTTCATGAAAAGTTTATGAAGTCCAAGGCTGTAATTGTAACCGATTACAAGGGCCTTGATGTAACCACCATTAATGACTTAAGGCGAAGGCTTAGAGAGCATGAAATTGAATACAAGGTGGTAAAGAATTCGCTACTTATCAGAGCTTCTGAAGAGACCGACGTCGCTCTGATCAAAGAGTGCTTCAAAGGTCCGAGTGCCGTTGCTTTAAGCTATGACGATCCGATTGCGCCGGCAAAGGTTCTGACACAATTTTCGGGAGAGTTCAACAAACTCGAAATTAAAACCGGTGTTATGGACGGCAAAGTGCTTGATTTAAGTGCCATCAAAATGTTGTCGACCCTGCCTTCCCGTGAAGAGCTTCTCGGCCAATTCCTTTCGACGGCTAACGGAGTTGTTACCGGTTTTGTTCGAACCCTTAGCGCCATTCCGGTACAATTTTTGAATGTATTGCAGGCCGTTAAGGAGCAGAAAGAAACGGCTTGACAGTGGATAAAAAATAATAACGACCGGATGTATTTGAATCCAAATATTTTAACAACAATTGATTTGACAGATATAGAGGAAAAATAAAATGGCTGATATTACGAAAGAAGATGTAATTGAATTTATTGCAAATATGTCGGTGCTTGAATTGTCGGAGCTCGTTAAAGAAATGGAAGAGAAATTCGGAGTTTCAGCGGCCGCGCCCATGGTTATAGCCGGTGGAGTTTCTGCTGATGCCGGTGGTGCCGCGGAAGATGAAAAGACCGAATTTGATGTTATTCTGGTAACATTCGGCGACAAAAAAATACAAGTCATCAAGGAAGTCCGGGCAATTACCGGCCTGGGTTTAAAAGACGCCAAAACCCTGGTGGATGAAGCCCCCAAGCCTGTCAAGGAAGGCGTCTCAAAAGATGAGGCTGAAAAAATCAAAGGCCAACTTGAGGAAGCCGGTGCCCAGGTTGAAATTAAGTAACCCGGGATGGATCATCGACAACAAGTGATCGGCAATGGGTAATGATGAACCGGAGAAGGGGGCTGGGTTTTTTTCGCCCATACCCCATGCCCGTAACCGATGCCCATACCCCGTAACCCGATTTAATATAAAATATATTTGGAGACCCCATGTCGGAAAGGATTTTGACAAATAAGCGGATAAGGAGGAATTTCGGGAAGATACCGAAGATTGTTGACATCCCTGACCTTATTGCAGTGCAACGGGAATCATTTGCCCGGCTTTTACAAAGAGATGTCCCTCCGGAAAAGCGGAAAGATATTGGATTGCAGGCTGTATACAAGTCGGTGTTTCCGATAAAAGATTTTACCGGAAGTGCTTCCCTCGAATTTGTATCCTACAGATTCAGCGAGATAAAGCAC
>JAFCZV010000079.1 GCA_019314155.1 Deltaproteobacteria bacterium | reverse complement strand
AGAAAATCGGGAAAAATCCCGCCATCACGGTCGTGGCGAACGCAGAATTTGCCCAGTCATACATGAGCCAACCCCAAACAGCCTTCTTGTCTTCATTCATACATACATCCCCATGGATTATGAGTTAATTATTGATTTAATGATATCTTTTTGTATATTGAAAAGACAGCCACTGAACCTACGGGCTATGGCAAATTATAGGCCTGTTATGAAATTATGTAAATGCGTACTGAAAGAAAGGCTCAAAAATGGATTTATGGCAATTAAATATCTTTTGCAAGGTTATTGAGCTTGAAGGTTTTTCAAAAGCCGGAAAAGCCGTTCATCTAACTCAGCCCACCATCAGCAGTCACATCAAAGACCTAGAAAATCACTTTGGGTGTCAACTTATAGATCGTCTCGGCAAGAAAGCGGTTCCAAGCAAAGCCGGTGAACTATTATATGCCTATGCCCGCAAGCTGATTTCTTTACGAGATGAGGCTGAAACCGCTATGAACGAATTTCAGGGAAAAATCAAGGGGCGCCTGGTCGTCGGTGGCAGTACAATCCCCGGAGGATATATTTTGCCGCAACTCATCGGTGCTTTTACAACGGATTATCCCGAGGTTAAGATTTCACTGATTATCGGTGACACCGATCAAATAATACAGGACACCCTATCTGGTTTGCTTGAACTCGGTATTGTGGGCGCCAAACCGTCAGATAAAAACATTGCCAAGGAGAAACTGATCAAAGACGAAATGCGGCTGATTGTTACCGCCGATCATAAATGGGCCGGGAAAAAACATATCTCCTTGGAATTAATGCTCAAAGAACCTTTTATTGTTCGTGAACCCGGTTCCGGAACGTTAAAATCGATCAAGATGAGTTTAACAGAGAAAAACCATATCTTTGATGATTTTAACATTATTTCAGAAATGGGAAGTACGGCGGCGATTATTCAGGGCATAAAAAGCAAGGTAGGAATTTCGATCCTCTCCACCATCGCGGTGGCGGAAGAATTGAAAGCAGGGACTTTAAAAGCTCTGGCAATTAAAGACCTGAACCTGAAGCGAAGTTTTTATCTCATAAGGCACAAACATCGAAGCGCCTCTCCTTTATGTACGGCCTTTAATGAATTTCTTAAAAAAGAATTTCCCACAAAATAACCGTTAGCGTTATACTATCGCTTCGTGATTTCATTCTATTTTGACCTGTTGTCAGACGGATTGTTGTCCGCTATCATCATTTAGAAGCGTCTTGCTGTCGGGATTGGAATCCTCGGGGCTCCGGCTCTCTGTTGAAAATCCCTCGGGTTCCGGCAACAAACGATCTTTCCTCAAAAACCGATCGCCCTCTACAGCTTTGTCTACACCATCTGCTGTTATGGACCATTCTCCGGACTCCGTACGCCGAATCCAGTTTTTTTCTTTAAGATACCAGACATGAAACTCCATGTGCTCCTGGGGACAGCTGAGATACTTTTCCAGTTCCATGATTCCCATCCCAGGATTTGACGCATCCCGCCTGCGTGCCGTATAGAGCAGGGAAAGGACCCCTTGCCGAATCCGATTGTCTTCATCGAAACCGTCCGAGTGTGACGCCTCTTCGAAAATCTTCCAGCTGGCCGCGCGTTGTTGATCATATTTTACGTCATAAGCCGCCCGTTTTTCCGGATCAGACAACATACGGTATGCATCATTAAGCGTGTGCATCATTAAGCGTGTTGAATTTTTCTGCATTTCCGGTTTGTTTATTATCGGGATGGTACCGCTTCGCAAGCAACCTGAAAACTCTTTCGATCATCTCCATATCCGCATTCGGACTTATCTGAAGATTTTCGTAACAATCGGTGAAAGCTTTTATCCCCATAAGTTCACTCCTTATAGACACCACGGATTAATAGCTTTTCATACCTATAATAAATGGTATTTGATGTCAACATACCAATCGAGGTAAAGATAGCAATCTGATTAAAAAACATGAATTGCTCGGGCTAGTGCTTTAAAAATAACAAGCTGATTTATAAAAAAAAATTGTGGGAAATCCAGATCCTCAGATCATGCGCCGAATCCGTAACATTCCTTGAGCAGTTTTCGTGTGGCAGCACTTACTTTGCGGGTATTGATATCTTTGGATGAAACCCAGCTTGCATCCGCAGCATCATCTCCGGCCTTGACTTCCCCACTGATATAATCGGCTGCCAGGTCTATAATCACATAATGGAACCGGATTCGGCCGCTGTCATCTCTTTCAATCACATCAAAAGTGTAAACAGGTTCCCCTGCCCGAATGAAGATTCCGGTCTCTTCAAGGATCTCTCGTTCCGCAGCTTCCTGCAGGGTCTCGCCCAACTCAACGCATCCCCCGGGGATAGACCACTGGTTTTCAGCAGGCGGTTTGCTCCGTAACACCAGCAAGACTTTACTTTCCTTAAAAACAACAGCTCCCACCGCCACCCGCGGGGCACCAGGATAAGCGCCGTTAATATCTTGTTTAGATCTTTCACAGGTCATTTGATCGGGTATTCCTTTAACGTCATCGAGCAGGACTCTGAAGCCGGGGCCGTTCGGGGCTTTTGCCACAAGCGCAGACAGGGTGCTCTTTCCACTGCCCCTTTACCTGAGAATAATATTTTCATTCCACCTTCTCTTTCGGGTTTTTATGGATCTCTGCCATTACCTTTTCCACTTCCTTTTGCATTGCAATAGGAAATTTTTCGATGGCTTCATCTAAAGTTATCGCTTCGAGCAAAGACTGAAGCATTACAGGCCCTGAAGGTGTCATCAACTGCGTTTGCCCCATATAAAGGGGACGGCGGCTGTCATCCGGTGACAAGTCAGGCTTTACAGGTGTGAGTTTTCGGATTGCAGCAACTTTAATGTCGGTGAAAGATTCCTCACGGTATAGGTTGTTCCGATCGACTGTTAAATTAATCTTGGTCTTCTGGTTATTACTCGCCATACGTTATCTCCTTTTAAAGGTCCTGGTTTCGGTAACCAGATGCATTTTGGACAAATGGTAACATGTTAGCGTTATGAAGCGACAGGGGCAACACGCATTTTCGATATCAGATGGAACAGAGCTTGTCCATATTTATCCACACAAAACCCAGGTCAAACGCATTTGATTTCAGTACAGCGAAGCGACGGCGTATTTCTCTTGGAAACCGACTGGCTGTTTGAAGGGCTTTAGCACGCGTTAGACCGAGCCGAATGAAATTATGATTTAAAACATCAATCGGATATTTTATTGACGAATTTTCTTTATAACTTTGGCACGGCTCGGGCTTACGGGTGCTTAAGCACAAGTTCCAGTCGGTTGGAAAGAGATATGCGCCGTCGTGGAGCGTTCTCTCTCTATTGGGAGTCAAATGCGTTCACACTGATACAAAACCAGCGCATCTCTTCAATGCCGTGCTGCAAATCGATCCATATCGCCCCTGACACGTTTTAAACTCACGATGGATCTTTCTAATTTCAAATACGGAAGCGTATACGTTTTCAAACGCAACTCAATTTTTGTCCGGTTCTCATCCTTCATGCCTGTTTTTTTTTGGATCAACGAACGCACCGATTCAATTTCCGCTTTAGAACGCTTTCCTTTCATGGCGATGATTATTCCGTTTTTGTCCAGTAAAGGCAGAGCCATCAGAAAAAATTCGGGCGTAGAAGAAAGCGCACGGCTGATAATGGCATTAAAAGCGCCTGCAAAAACGGCCTGTTTGGAAAATTCCTCTGATCGAACATGAAAAGCTTCAATATTTTCAAGTCCCAGAATTCTGATGATATGTTTTAAAAAACTGACTTTTTTTCGAGAAGCATCGATAAGCGTAACAGATAAAGACGGCTTCAATATCTTCAATGGAATTCCAGGGAAACCACCGCCGGAGCCTATATCGAGGAGCGATGCATTCGAAGGAATCATGGAGTCCGGTGCCATGGAATCCAGAAAATGTTTAACTGCAACTTCCACGGGGTCGGTAATTGCTGTCAGATTCATCTTTCGGTTCCATTTCGCAAGTTCCATGGCATGGGTTGTAAATTTTTCAACCTTATCCGAATCGACGTGGATTTCAAGATCCTGTGCGCCGTCATAAACAAGTTTCTTCCATTCAATCGATCCGATTTGCATAACCCACCGAGTCGTTATCCATTTTTATTGACCTGAACAGTGCCGATTGATACAGTAACCCTGTTTATGTAAAGCACAATTAAGGTGACGTGAGCGCCGTATATGGAATCCCAATGCAAGTTTCGTTCGGATATGATACGACGCCATCAATATTAAATCGAGCATTCTCGCCCGATGAATCCCTTATTTACGCATAAGGAGATGCACATGAAAATCATACACTATTCTGAAGCAGAACCCAAGCATTTCGAAGCAGAGGGTGTAAAAGGCGTTACTGGACGCGTTGTCATCGGCAAAGCCGATGGTGCGGATAATTTTTGTATGCGATTTTTTGAACTGTCTGAAGGCGGTTACTCTCCCGAACATTCCCATGATTGGGAGCACGAAATCGTCATTCATTCGGGAAAAGGTGAAGTATTATGTGAAGGAGAATGGAAGCCCGTAACCAAAGGTCATGTTATTTTCATTCCCAACAATGAAGCGCATCAGCTGAGAAACGCCGGTGAAGACCCCCTGGTTTTCGCCTGTCTGATTCCTTCGGCAGCGCCGGAGTTGTAAAGTTTCTACACTATCCATGAATTCGAAAACAGTCGGTTTCACATAGTTGCTTTCTATTCTTTATCAGGCATTTAAAGCCCTTTACTTAAAGAAGTTAATAAAGGTTGGTTTTTGACTTTTTATAAATCTGGCGACATTAAATGAAAAAGAGTACGTGTTCAGGGGGTGCGCTTTCCCGTGTAACGCTACCTGCCCGCTCGTGCCCAGGCCTCGCCTTGCCCGTCCGCCATGGGCTTCGCCTCAGGCGAATGCCGGGCGGGCTTGGCTGGTGGGCGAGCTTGCATGGCAGGCGGGTTGGCGGAGTGGCTAAGTCATTGAAATAACCAGACACGTAGACGTCAAAGTGAAGCGGGAATGAAAAAGAAATACAGGAAGGTGAACTTATAACCAATATTTTCCTGCTTTAATCTGAAGTATGCACACCTCGCAAAAGACATGTTCGTTCATAGATTTTGGAGGAACCATATGAAAACTTCCAAGTCTTCAGGAGCCTTCAGCCCGTTCGAGAAATTGAAAGACCTGCTTGAGAAAAAACCATTACCGTCGGGGACGTTCTCCGCTGCAGAGAGCGCTGAAATCGATTCAAACACCCGCGTCAAACAGCATAAGGTTTCTAAATCTAATTGTGAAATCGACCATCGTCCTGACCATGAAAATGATATGAATCTTTTTTTAGAGGCAATGGATGGCGTTAAGCCAATGCGTCAAGGAAACCGGGTGGCGCAACATATCGTGTCCACGGCGAAAATTAATGCGGATGACGATTCCGAAAGTGAAGCCTTGCGCCAGTTAAACATTCTTGTAAAAACCGGAGAGGGTTTTGTCGTCAAGGATACACCGGAATATATCGAGGGCACAGGACATAACGTTCATCCCAAAATTTCCACCCGATTACACCGTGGAGACTTTTCCATACAGGCCCATGTCGATCTTCACGGATTTGGTGTGGAAGATGCACGAAATGCATTTGAAAATTTTATTAAAGATTCCATAGCAACCGGTAAAAGGGCCGTTCTTATTGTCCACGGCCGCGGCCTCTCATCACCGGACAGGCCGGTCTTAAAAACAAAAGTTGTGGAATGGCTCACCCGTGGTCCGTTCCGCAAATGGGTCATCGCCTTTTCCAGTGCGAGATCCTTTGACGGCGGTGCGGGTGCAACCTATGTTCTGCTTCGCCAGCGCCCCCTGACAAGACGATACAGAAAAAAGGTTAAGCATCGTTACAACTCCAAAAAATAAGGTCTTCCTGAGACGTTATCAACATTCATGTCCCTTTGCAGAAAACATATTGCGCTCGCCCGTTTTCATAAAATTTCATTTGAATAAGCCTATGAAGCCCGCAGGATTCACAAACCTCATTAAACTTTTTTCCACAACCCTGTTTCTAATTTTTTGTTTTTCAACCATCGCCTTTGCTCAAGGTCTGAATGCGATCCCCATCAAAAAAAACATTCATCCTAAAGTAGCTCATCGTTTATTGGAATTGAAGAATGAATATAAAAAAGGACAAAAAAAGGGAGTTGGTTTTGCCCAGAAAAGAAATATGCCCGTCGACGATCAAAACAAAATTACCCTTTACCTGGTTTCAGACCCGGAAACGAGCCTCGACGAGAGCCGGATTCAAGCTCTCGAGGCAAAGGTCATTAAAAAATCGGGCAATTTGTCAAAGATTCAATGTCCCATAAACGCCATTGAAACCATTGCCGACACTATAAACGGCGTAAAATTTATCAAACTCCCGGACAGACTCCTGCCGACTTTCGTCCAGAGCGAAGGGGTGGATTTGACCGGCGCCGCAGCCTATCATTCCGAAGGCTACACCGGTTCCGGTATTCGCGTTGGCGTGATTGACGTCGGTTTTGCCGGCCTGTCTTCTGCAATATCCAGGGGTGAACTTCCGGACAACGTTGTAGAAATCGACTGCACCGGCTCCACCTGCGTATCAGGCAATTTTACGTCAGAAACAGACCCACACGGGACAGCAGTTGCAGAAATTGTTTATGATATGGCCCCTGGATCGCTGCTTTACCTGATAAAAGTTTGGGACACATTAGACCTGGCAGATGCTAAAAATTTCGCCATAAGCCAGGGGATCAAGATCATAAATTTTTCTTTGGTGGTGGCCAACACGAATTTTTATGATGGAGAATGTTGGTTCAGAAATCCCGTCTGTACCGCAGACAGTGCATTTGCAAACGATATTCTGTGGGTTACGGCTGCCGGTAACGAAGCCAACCAACATTACGAGGCCCCTTTTTCGGATATTGACAACGATGGATTGCACAATGTTTCAGGCAGTGATGAAACCCTAAATATTGTTGCAGAGGCCGGCGACAGCATTCATGTATATCTGACATGGAATGCCTGGCCCACGACGGATCAGGACTATGATCTGTATCTATATGACAGCGCCGGCACGTTGATGGAGAGCAGCCTGAATCCCCAGACAGGGACACAATTGCCAACTGAGGAAATTGTTTATTCCGTACCGGCAGACGGCACCTACCATCTTGCCGTCAATAAAAGCCGTGCAACCTTCAATCACCGGCTTGAAGTGTACAGTGCATACCACAACCTGACCCCGGCAGTGGCCTCAAGCAGCCTGTTAAGTCCAGCGGATGCTCAAGGGGCCATAGCTGTCGGTGCAATTGACTATTCAGATTGGACAACAGGTCCTCAGGAACCTTTCAGTTCTCGAGGTCCCACCAATGACGGCCGAATTAAGCCGGACATCTGCGGACCGGACGGGATATCAAACGATGTTTTTGGAACTTTTTCCGGCACAAGTGCATCCTGTGCCCACGTTACCGGGGCCGCGGCGCTGGTTCTCTCTAGAAATCAAACCTGTTCCGCTTCAGAGTTAATGAATGCTTTAACCGCTTCGGCAATAGATATGGGGATTTCCGGAAAAGACAATATCTATGGGTATGGGCGTTTAAATTTGGACATCGATGACGACATTGTTTGTGAAGGCATTAATGAAAGTGATGGCGGTGGGGGGGGCGGTTGTTTCATCGCCACTGCAGCCTATGGATCTTCGATGGCGCCCCATGTCAAAATATTGCGCGAGATGCGTGATCGTTTTCTGCTGACCAACAGGATCGGCAAACAGGTTTTTGAATTTCTACACTAAATATTCACCGCCGGCAGCCGATTTTATTGCCGGGCATGATCATTTGAGAATGTTTGTACGCATGAGCCTTTTTCCCCTGGTGGGAATCAGCTGGATCGCCTTAAAATTCGGCCTCGTATTCACCATATCCCTTATGGTTTTTTTAATTGTGGGTTTGATTTGGTTTGTCAAAAACAGGAACTTCTCAAAAGATAATAATTTTATGCGAACTCCTTGACAAACGTATTTTTGCAATTATTTTCCATGGGATATACTTGACTTCGACACCGACAACATATTAATCAACGATCCCTCATATGGTGCGAACATTCCAATGAGGGGTTTTTTATTCAATTAAACCCTAATAACGTCGTCGTGCTATAGATTTTCTTCTTTTATATTTCACTCGATTAGGGTAAAATCAGAGATGTATGAATACCATGAAAAATTCTATCCAAAAAGTCAGAAACATCGGAATCAGTGCACACATAGATTCAGGGAAAACGACACTTACTGAAAGAATTCTTTTTTTCACGAAAAGAATACATGCCATCCATGATGTCAAAGGAAAAGACGGTGTGGGTGCAACCATGGATTCTATGGAGCTTGAAAAGGAGCGTGGCATAACCATTGCTTCGGCAGCAACCTATTGTGAATGGCTGAACCATGAAATTAATATTATCGACACCCCGGGCCATGTTGATTTCACAATAGAAGTTGAACGGTCCCTGAGGGTGCTCGACGGCGCCATACTCATTTTATGTGCTGTGGGAGGTGTTCAATCTCAGTCCATTACTGTTGATCAGCAAATGAAAAGGTACAAGATACCTTGTGTGGCCTTTATCAACAAATGCGATCGAAGCGGTGCCAATCCTTTTCGTGTAACTGAACAGCTGAAAGAAAAACTAGGGCACAATGCTTTAATCATGCAGATTCCAATAGGACTCGAAGCCGATCTGGAGGGGATTGTTGATCTTGTGACCATGAAAGCGGTTTATTTTGACGGCACCCACGGAGACGTTGTACGGGTTGAAGAGATACCCGGGCATCTTCTTCCGGGAGCCAAGGAAAGGCGGGAAGAACTGATTGATGTGGCCTCTCTGTTCTCTGATACACTTACCGAAGCTGTTCTTGAAGAAAAAGAAGTAACAACAGACATGATTATCTCGGCCGTTCGCCGGGGAACTCTGGCTCGCGAAATAACACCGGTATTCATTGGATCGGCCTATAAAAACAAAGGTGTTCAACCGCTCCTCGATGCTGTTGTAAATTATCTTCCCTGCCCTTCTGAAGTGGAAAACACGGCCCTCGACCTGAATAATAACGAGGCGCCTGTTACTTTGTCCTGTGAATCGAAGAAACCGGTTGTAGCCCTGGCCTTCAAATTAGAAGACGGTCAATATGGCCAGTTGACCTACATCAGAGTATATCAGGGATCCCTTTCCAAGGGCGATACCATCGTTAACGTCCGGAACGGAAGAAAAACCAAAGTTGGAAGGCTTGCCCGAATGCACGCAGATCAAATGGAAGACATCGATACCATTCCGGCGGGATATATCGGAGCGCTTTTTGGAATCGACTGTGCTTCCGGAGATACCTTTGTGGGTCCCGGTCTCAATCTGACAATGACGTCCATGTTTGTGCCTGACCCGGTAATTTCCCTTGCCATCGTGCCGAAAGACAATAAATCTCAAATGAATATGTCCAAAGCCCTTAACAGGTTCAGCAAAGAGGACCCCACCTTCAGGACTTATGTGGACGATGAGACCAATGAAACGATTATCGAAGGGATGGGAGAGTTGCATCTTGAAGTCTATGTAGAGCGGATGCGTCGTGAATACACCGCTGAGGTTACAACAGGTAACCCTCGGGTGGCCTACAGGGAAACCATAACCCAAAAGGCTGAGTTCGACTATATCCACAAAAAACAAACCGGTGGATCGGGACAATACGGACGGGTTGCCGGTTATATGGAACCTGTTCCCGAAGAACATTTCGTCTTTGAAAGTAAAATAGTCGGCGGCAAGATTCCCACGCAGTTCATCGCTTCATGTGAAAAGGGCTTCAGACAATCCATTCACAAAGGGCCAAAAATGGAATTTCCCGTTACCGGCATTAAAGTGGTCATCAACGACGGCGCATCACATTCGGTGGACTCATCGGAAATGGCATTCATAGCAGCAGCCAGAGGCGCTTTTCGTGAAGGGTATCTTAGATCAAAGCCGGTTATTCTTGAACCGATTATGAAAGTTGATGTTGAAACACCGGCCGAATTTCAGGGTGCTGTTATGGGTCTTTTAAATCAGCGTCGCGGAATGATTGTGGGCTCCCAGGAAGAAGGCCCGTCGTGTGTTGTTGAAGCCAGGGTCCCACTTGCAGAAATGTTCGGCTTTTCAACCATTTTAAGATCATCGACCCAAGGAAAAGCTCAATTTACCATGGAACCCGGCATATACAAACAGGTCCCCCATTCCATCGCCGAGGAATTGGCTAAAAAGGCAGCAGAAGACAAAAAAATACTGTCTAAATAAAGAAAGGAAAACGATTATGCTTAAAAAAGAACTCTGCCTCCAGAACCCCTTGAGGTTCATGGAACTTGAAAACGAAGACATCCTTCCTGAAGGAGGCCTGGGGGTAGTGCTTGCACGAGCGGGAGTCGGCAAAACTGCAATTCTGGTTCAACTCGCCCTGAACAACCTTTTAAAAGGAAAGAATATCCTCCATATAAGCCTAAACGATCCGGTAAAAAAAGTTGGTTTGTGGTATAAAGAAGTCTTCCGTCATCTTACAAAACAATATGAAGCACGAAAAACAAATCAGGTCTGGGAATCAATATTGCCCCACAGATTTATTATGACATTCAGGGTTGAGGGGTTTACCACTTCCAAACTCGAAGAAAGGCTGACCGATCTCGAAGAACAGAATATTTTTTCGCCCCAGATAATTTTCATCGACGGGTTTCAAATTGACGATACAGCAAAAACATCCCTTTCCGATTTAAAGGGCCTTGCTGAAAAACGTTCATTACATGTCTGGCTGACCATAAAGACACACCGGCATGAGAAGTCCGGGCCTAAAGGAATGCCGGCTCCCCTTTTGGATGTTGTCGACCTGTTTGACCTTGTTTTTCAGCTCCAGCCCGAGGGCAAAGAAATCCATGTTAAAACCTTAAAGGGTACAAGCGACGATTCCGACCAACCGGTATTATTACTGGACCCCTCAACCATGCTGCTTAAAAAAACAGCTACGTAACCCAGGCCGGCCGTAGCCAGATTGATTATTGAAGATCGATGCAAGTCGCTTCACCCCATAATGCGTCTCAGAATTTTCTAATTATTTGAAATTAAGGTTCTTTTATGGCTCATGGTTTATGCCGCTTCCATGGAATGTTGGAATTTTGGAATGGTGGAGCGTTGAGTTGCATAAACAACCTGCACAACCGGCAAACTCGATCATCGCTTATTTTTTTACGCGCATTCATGGGTAAATAGGGGGCAAAAATAAAGGTTCCAACAGAATATATTCTTTGTACCAGAAGTAAGCGTAAACACCGAAAAGCCATTGAGGTCTGCCATAAATGCCGCTATTTGAAGAGCTGTGACGATTATCAGCAATCTCAAAAGCCTGAGTTGGTCAAGGCGCTCGACGAATTGCTGCTGGCGATTAATAAGAAAAGCCTCCGCCGTGAAGATTTGTTGTATTTCAAAAAAGAGATCGAAGAACTGGCGGCACTATTTCGGGAATAAAAAGACAAGAAATGAAGATCGTATTTATCCATTATCATCTCAAAACCGGCGGTGTAACCGCAGTTTTAAGACAGCAGATCGAATCCATGCTTCACACATCCGACCTCCTTTTGCTGACGGGTGCGCCTCCGGATGCTTCCTTTCCCTGCGAAACCGTCCATATCCCCGGGCTCGGTTACGACAAAGCCGGCCCGAACAGATTTGAATCGGAAAATGTGGCCGACGCCATCATTAAAGCAATTCGTTTGAAATGGGACGGCGGGTGCGACCTTATTCACGTTCACAACCCTACACTGGCAAAGAACAGAAATTTTCTAAAAATCCTCAAAACACTTCAAAAAGAAAAATTTAGACTCTTTTTACAAATTCACGATTTTGCAGAAGATGGACGACCTTTAGCATATTTTTCCGAAGACGATTATGTTTCGGATTGTCATTACGGCGTCATAAACTCAAGGGATTATAACATATTACTTAAAGCAGGTTTAAAAAAAGAAGGGCTGCACAAGATTTTCAACACCATAACACCTCTTAATTTCAAGGCAACCGGTGCAATCCCAAAAAATTACATTTTGTATCCGGTCCGGGCCATTCGGAGAAAAAATATCGGAGAAGCGATCCTTTTATCCCTATTTTTCACAAACGACGAAACCCTTGCCATTACCCTCCCACCCAACAGCCCGGCGGACATCAAAAGCCATGAACGTTGGAAAGCATTTGTTGATGAAAAACATCTGGATATCATATTCGAAGCAGGTTTAACCCATGAATTTCCAGATCTTGTTTTGTCCGCCAATTTTTTGATTACCACAAGCATAACCGAAGGGTTCGGTTTTTCATTTCTTGAACCATGGACCGCAGAAAAGCTTCTCTGGGGCAGAAGACTGCCACAGATATGCCAGGACTTTGAAAAAAATGGCATCCAACTGGATCATCTTTATTCCCGGCTGAATGTCCCTGTGGAATGGATCGGCAAAGAAAGATTGTTTAAAACGTGGAAGTTGTGCGTGCAGAGAGCCGGGTCGATGTTTGATTTGGCCATCGATGAAACCGCAATTAAAAATGCTTTTGAAAAAACAACCGACAAAGATATCATCGATTTTGGGCTGCTCGATGAATCCTTTCAAAAAACCGTTATATCAAAAGTTTTGTCCGACAGTGCAAATCGAGATGCACTGATACATCTCAACCCGTATCTTTCAAATCCGGGAGATGTATCGAACAGGGATGCATTGATACAAAATAACCTGAAGGCTGTGAAGCGCCATTACAATCAAACAAGATACAGGAAAAACCTGCTGGATATCTACACCCGGGTGATCAGAGACAACGTGCACCAGAAAATAGATAAAAAAATTCTTTTTTCAGAATTTTTTTCCCTTGATAATTTCAGCCTTCTCAAATGGTCTTCTTATGCTGAAAAATAATCTGCTTTCAAAATACATCAAACCGATTTTCCCGCGTCCCAGTTCTTTTCATCAGTCCGGAAAACTCGAAGATAAAATCCGTTGCATTCTTTTTGACATATACGGCACGCTGTTTATCAGCGATTCGGGAGATATCGGCATTGCCAAGCGACAATCATACAAATCTGAAAGGCTTGAAAAACTGCTGAACAAATGTGGAATACAACAGACACCTTCGGAGATTCTAAACCGTTTTTTCGCCACCATAGATAACGCCCATCAGACACTCAAAGAAAAAGGGGTGGACTTTCCTGAAGTTGAAATAGATCGGATATGGATGCGGGTTCTTGAAATAGACGATCTTGACATTGTTCGAGCATTTGCCATGGAATTTGAATTGATCGTTAATCCTGTATATCCCATGCCGAACCTTGAGAAAACGCTTTCGGCCTGTAAAGATCTGGATGTTCTGTTGGGCATTATCTCAAATGCTCAATTTTATACCCCGTATCTGTTTAAGTGGTTTTTAGATTCAAGCCCGGAAGATCTTGGATTTCATCCGGATCTTATTTTTTATTCTTACAAATTCGGGTATGCAAAACCATCAATTTTCATGTTTAATGTGGCTGCCGAAGAACTTGAAAAAATGGGTATATCTACACATTCAGTTCTTTATATCGGAAATGACATGTTAAACGACATCTACCCTGCAAAGAAAGCAGGGTTTAGAACGGCGCTTTTTGCCGGCGATGCCCGATCCTTAAGACTCAGAGAAAACGATCCCAAATGCAAAGACCTTTCCGCCGATATTATTGTCACCGACCTTATTCAAATTCTCGACCACATACAATAGGTGTCATGAGTTACTATCGTTACTCGATGACTTTATAAACCTTGTCCTTTTCTCTGACTCTCTCTTTTACTTTCACGCCAACCGAATCACCAGCCTGTGCTTGCTCAACAGGCTGATTTTCAATTTCCATGGTTGTGACAGCTTCGGTAAAATCGGTGGTATACCCCTTGTACTTCAGAAGATCACCTGTTTTGATGGTACCGCTGGTCACCTTTAGGGCGGCAACACCGAGTTTCGCATAATAATTGACAACAACACCAATTTGATCCTCGGCCATAATTTTACCTCCTGATATTCAATAATATTCCACCTGAACACTATCTAAAAAGAATATCGGTTGTTCAAAATGTTGTCAAGTGGAGAACTGAGTCAAAGGCCGGGCTATTGACAAATGAGCCGTTTAATGCACTAGTAGAATAATGCTTTTCAAGCCGCAATTGAACCTGACTTTTTTTGGAACGGATTCTAATTTTCCCCATTCTACAGGAGCAGATAATGATAAAGAAATTCGAATTAAAACCCGCCGAACTCAGGTCCACATGTGATCCCAAGATGTTTACCTTTAAGAATACTGCAGAGGTCAATCCCCTGGATAAGGTCATCGGACAGGAGCGTGCGGTTCAGGCCATCGAATTTGGGTTGAACATGAAAAGTCCGGGATATAACATGTTTGTCACCGGAATTGAAGGCACCGGAAAATCAACCATTATCAGAGACATCGTCAATAAGCATGCAAAAAAATTGACAGCCCCGGTCGACTGGTGCATGGTCAATAATTTCAAGGATGAATATCGCCCCAAATCCATTTCCGTGCCCACAGGAAAAGCAACCCGGTTTTGTAAGAAGATGAGTGACTTGATCGATGATCTGAAAAAAGAACTGCCCAAAGCCTTTGAACATGAATCCTATCACCAGAGACAATCTGAAATCCAAAAAAAGTATTCCGGCCAACAAAAAAATATTTTTAAAAATCTCGAGGCTTCAGCCGCTGAAAAGAACGTCCGGATCAACCGAACGAAAACCGGATATCAAACCATCCCCATTGTTAAAGAAAAAGCGATCTCTCCGGAGGAATTTTTAGCCCTTCCAAAAAAAAAGCAGGCTAAAATCGAAGAAAATATCGCAACCGTCCAGTCCGAAATCGATTCTACAATTAGAGAGATCAACAAGATCAACCAGGCAATGAATTCTAAGATCGAAAAACTGATGGAAGAAATAGCCCTGTTTGTGGTGAAACAACGCATAGACGTCATTAGAGACGCGTTTAAAGAGTGCAAAGACATTCTAATCTATCTGGATGAGGTACAGGCCGATATCCTGGAAAACGTCAAGGATTTTATCGCTTCTCCAGAGGCAAAATCACCCATTGAAGGCCTGATGTTTCAAGCCGCCAAACCCTCTTTTCTACGCTATAAGGTCAATGTGCTTGTGGATCAAAAGTCTTTAAAGGGCGCACCTGTCGTCTTTGAGGCAAACCCTACCTATCATAATGTTTTTGGCCAAATTGAAAAAAGAGCCTATATGGGGACCATTACCACAGACTTTTCCATGGTTCAGGCGGGTTCGCTTTTAAAGGCAAACGGCGGCTACCTGATAATGGAAGTCGAATCTATTCTGATGAACCCGTTTGTATGGGAAGCCCTTAAACGTGCGCTGCAAAACAAGCTGCTATTTATAGAAGATGTAACTTCAGGGATTGGGTACGGCACCTCATCCCTTCGCCCGGAGCCCATTCCGCTGGAAGTCAAGGTGATTTTACTGGGTAGCTACCACCTTTTTCACTTGCTCCAGAACCACGATTCAAAATTTAATAAAATATTCAAGGTCCGTGCGGACTTTGATGATGAAGTTGAAAAAAATGATGATACCATCCAAAAGTATGCTCGTTTCATTGCACGTTCGTGCAAGGAAGAGGGGCTTCTCCCTTTGACGCCAAAAGGTGTTGCCGCTGTAGTGGAACATGGTGAGAAATATATCTCCAACAAGCTCAAGCTGTCCATCAGATTCGGACCCATTATGGGAATTTTAAGAGAGGCCGACTACTGGGCCCGGAAACGAAACGGAAGGCTGGTTACAGACAAAGATGTGGTTCGGGCATACAATGAATACAGATTCCGGTATAATCTGTATGAAGAAAAAATGCATGAATCCTATGTGGATGATACGATTATGATCGATGTTGAAGCGGATGTGGTGGGACAGGTGAACGCCCTGGCTGTTTTTCAAATCGGTGACATCTCATTTGGTCGACCGTCCCGGATCACGGCTGAAACGTACATGGGAAAGCAGGGTGTCATTAATATTGAACGCGAGGCCAAGTTAAGTGGAAAAACTCACGACAAAGGGGTTCTGATTCTCTCCGGCTATCTTGGCCGCACCTTTGCCCAAAACTATCCCCTCAGTTTATCCATCAGCATCACCTTTGAGCAAAGCTACGGCGGAATCGACGGCGACAGCGCGTCCTCTACTGAACTGTATGCCATTATATCCAGCCTGTCTGACATTCCGATCCACCAGGGGATTGCGGTAACCGGGTCCGTAAACCAAAAAGGAACCATACAGGCCATCGGGGGGGTCAATCAAAAAATAGAAGGGTTTTTTGATGTGTGTAAGGCCAAAGGTCTTTCCGGCAAACAGGGGGTCTTAATTCCCCGGGCCAACGTAAAAAACCTGATGCTTAAAAAAGAGGTGGTCGATGCCGTGAAAAAGGGGTTATTTCATGTCTATCGAGTTTCAACCGTTGAACAAGGGATCGAGATATTGACGGGCGCCCCTGCGGGAGTACCCGACCAGGACGGCAACTACCCTGAAGAAACCGTTTATGGTAAAGTACGGGAAAAGCTTAAACGATATCTGGAACAATCATTTAAACTAAAAAAACAATTTGAGTCTGAAAACATGATAATAGAACCCTGATAAAATGGTCTATTGTTTCTTCATGTTTCTTACGCTCAATTAATCGAATGGCTTGTTGGATTTGAAAGGCAGAAGGGCATGAACATCATCACCACATCCATAGAGGGTATTCTTATCATTGAGCCACAAACATTCGAGGATCAACGTGGTTTTTTTATGGAAACATACAACCAGAGCAGATATGTCAAGGCCGGTGTTAATAAGGTTTTTGTTCAGGATAATCTTTCGTATTCCTTGAAAGGCACCGTAAGAGGGCTCCATTTTCAGATCAAAAACCCCCAGGCAAAGCTGGTCCATGTCATTACCGGAGAAATCTTTGACGTCGCCGTTGATATTCGGCCTGGATCCGCCACATTCGGCCAATGGACCGGCATCCATCTATCGGATAAAAATAGGCGTCAGCTATATATACCCGAAGGATTTGCCCACGGTTTCTGTGTATTGAGCGACGCCGCCCGTTTTTCCTACAAATGCTCGGATTTCTATGCGCCGGAAGATGAGGGCGGTATTATCTGGTCCGATCCGGATATCGGTATTAGCTGGCCTCTTGAAAACCCGATTATTTCAGAAAAAGACAAGCAGTATCCCAAACTGTCTGATCTTAAACACGAACAGCTTCCGGTTTCTAAAGCGCATTGATTGATCTCGGAGAAAAAATGACCGGCACTTCCCATAAAGTAGAACTCCTTGCACCGGCAGGTAATTTTGAAAAACTGGAGATAGCCGTCCATTATGGCGCCGATGCCGTCTACCTTGCAGGCAAGGAGTTCAATCTGAGAAATTTTTCCCAAAACTTCACCCTCGATGAACTCCAACAAGCCGTCGAGTTTACCCATAAACACAACGTTAAAGCCTATGTGGCCTGCAACACATACGCAAGAAACCACGAACAAGCTGCAATTTCAGATTATCTTAATTCACTGGGAGAAATAGGCCCGGATGCCCTCATCGTAGCAGACCCGGGTGTTTTTATGACCGCATCCAAAATCATTCCGAAAATCCCCATACATCTTAGCACTCAGGCCAACACAACCAACTACAAAAGTGCGATGTTCTGGCAAGAACTCGGCGCCAAAAGAATAAACGTAGCAAGAGAGTTGTCTTTAATGGAGATTAAAGAGATCGCCCTTCGCTGTGATCTGGAAATCGAGGCCTTTGTTCACGGATCCATGTGCATATCATATTCGGGACGATGCCTTCTGAGCAGCTTCTTGGCAAACCGGGACGGCAATCGAGGCATGTGCGCTCAATCCTGCCGATGGAAATATGCTCTTGTAGAAGAGCTCAGGCCCGGTCATTATATGCCCATTGCTGAAGATGCCAAAGGGAGCTATATATTCAATTCAAAGGACCTGTGCATGATTGAACATATCCCTGAGATGATCGATTCAGGGATTATTTCATTGAAAATCGAAGGACGAATGCGGGGCATCAACCATCTGGCATCAACGGTTAAGACTTACCGGGAAGCCATCGATACGTATTATGAGAACCCAGGAGAGTACAGGGTCCAAGAAGACTGGTTTTATCAACTGGGTTCTGTCAGCAACAGAGGTTATTGCACCGGCTTTTACTTTAATGATCCGCATCAAATATTGCAGAATTATGAAAACATAAAAAATGATGGCTATGTGTTTGTTGGAAAAGTTCTGGGAAACACCCAAAGATCGGGTCTAAAAATCGAGGTGAGAAACAAGATTTTCAATGGCGATATTGTTGAAGTGCTCAAAACAAAAGGACCTGCAACACGAGACCGGATTAATGCCATCATTGATGAAAACGGACAACCCTTATCATTTGCCCAGCCGGGCAGTAAGGTTTTCATTGCACTGAACGATGATTATTCACCGAATGATTTGATCCGAAAGGTCCATAAATAGGAACGGTGATGAAGGGCTACATACAGGTATATACCAGCGATGGAAAGGGAAAAACCACTGCGGCTTTAGGGCTGGCCATACGGGCCGCCGGTGCCGGACTTAAGATTTTTATCGCCCAATTTATCAAGATGGGCGAATACAGTGAAATAAAAGCACTGAAAAGATTCGAGGATCTGATAACTGTAGAACAGTTCGGCAGAGGCCGTTTTATCCGGGGAAAGCCGTCTTTGGAAGATATCAAAGCCGCCAAAAAAGGGCTTGAAAAAATATTTGCGATCCTCTCTTCAGGAAAACACAATGTCGTCATTATGGAAGAAGCGAACGTTGCGGTCAAGATCGGGCTTTTGTCCGTCCAGGATATTCTGAAAATTATGGCGGCAAAACCCCAAGACGTTGAACTCGTCATCACCGGACGTGGTGCGGATTCCAAAATAATAGAAAAAGCTGATCTGGT
>JAFCZV010000078.1 GCA_019314155.1 Deltaproteobacteria bacterium | reverse complement strand
ATACGAGCAAAAGGTCTCTTAGGAACAAAAATAAATTTACCCCTATATCTGGAATGAGCGCCTCTCAGTAGGCTTGATGTTAATTCACAATTCAAGCTTTGACACCCTTTACAAAAGTGTGAAGAATGAAGTCGCGGTAGGAATGCCGGTTCCCTGGCATTCCTACCGCGACTTTACTCTTGAGAGGTTGAAAGAGATAAGACGAAGGACGAGGGATGAGGGACGAGGGAAGAGACGAGGGACGAGGGAAGAGACCCGAAAAGAGGGCAGAGGCTAAAGCCGCCGGAGGTTGGAGGAGATAAGACGAAGGATGAAGGACGAAGGAAGACGAAGGAAGACGAAGGACGAATGAAGAGATAAGACGAAGGAAGAGGGAAGATGGACGAAAAGAGGGCAGAGGCTAACGCCGCAGGAGGTTGGAGGTTGGAGGCAAAAAATGGGTGAGTATGTATTTCCTTTTGAGAAACTCGATGTGTGGAAAATGGCAGTGGATCTTGCTGAGTTCGTTTTAGATTTGCTTGAAGGATTTCCTCCAAACAAAAAAACATAGGGGTCGCGTCTTCATTCTTGACAAATTCGACCGGGTGCAGCCATGGAGGAACAATCCGCAGACCCGCCTGCCATTGCAAGCTCGCCCGCCAGCCAAGCCTGTCCGGCTTTCGGCTAAAGGCGCAGCCGATGGCGAACGGGCAAGGCAAGGCGGCCAGGGGCACGAGCGGGCAGGTTAAGCAGATACACACAGGCAATCACTGATATCCTATTGGCTGACAAAGTCAAAGAAACGTATGGCATCACTTCGTTGAAAAGAAAAAGGTGGAAAAATGAATAAATATGATATAAAGAAATAGTTATGTATGTATTGATATAATATATTTGTTTAAACCAATAACGAAGAGATATTACCATGGCAATAATAAAAGTGGAAATTAATGACTCAAAGGCCGCTATTCTAAGAGAAAAGGCAAAAAAATTTGGCCTTTTACCGGATCAGTTCGTAACGGCCTCCATAGAGGATCTCATTTCACAACCCGATCATGACTTTGAAGCTGCAATGCAGAAAGTGCTATCTAAGAATAAAGAGCTTTATAAGCGACTGTCCTAATGCGCTATCTTTCTCTCGCGGAAGTTTTCGAACTCCATGAAAAGATAATTTCCTCATCAGGCGGATCTCGTGGTGTCCACGACATGAAAGCGCTTGAATCTTCTATCAACCAACCACGCTTGTCCTTTAACCAAGAAGACCTATATCCAGATATCGTTTCAAAAGCATCTGCACTTTGTTTTTCATTGGTGATGAATCACCCTTTTGTTGATGGAAACAAAAGAACAGGGCACGCAGCCATGGAGACTTTTTTGGTTTTAAATGGATATGAAATAGTTGCAGGTATCGATGAGCAAGAAAGTGTAATGCTTGAATTAGCTGGAGGGAAACTCACACGCGAAGATTTTTCAGAATGGCTAAATAAGCACATCACTCAAACATAAGAGATTTTTTATATTATAATCTGCGCTAATCTGCGTAATCTGTGGACGGATAGGTGTGTATAATTATTATTTTTTTTACTCTTAGCGTCTTGGCGCCTTTGCGCGAGGCATTATGGTGTTGAGAATAAGCTGAGCGCGAGGCTGTTCTTTAATGCATCATCGACCTTCTTCATGGTATCTTTTGATAGTGAGCCTAATTTTGGGGTAGTAAGCCTCTTTTTGTCAATGGTCCTGATCTGAGCCAAATTAACAACTGATTCTTTTTTTAGGCCGTTTTTCTTCTTCTTGGTAGCAATGCAGATCGGATACGATGCCTTTTTTTCTGAATATTCAGTGATTACTGCCACAATCGTGGTTGGTGAATACATATTACCGATGTCGTTTTGAATCACGAGAACAGGTCGGGTTTTGCCTATTTCCCTTCCCACAACCGGATCAAGATTCGCATAATGGATGTCGCCCCGCTTAACTTGAATAACCGCCATAAGTTTATTGCCTCATTAAAGGTTTTCGGAATCAACGTATTTGAAATCCTCTGAAATTTTCAGATTTTCCTGTGCCAACGCCTGGTAGGCACTCTTCATTTTTTCCTCAAATATCTTTTTTTCAATTTGTTTTAGTTTTTCTTCAATAGACTCTCGAACAAGGGCAGAAACTTTTTTTCCTTGAAAAGCAGATAGTTGGGAAAGCTTTACTTTGAGTTCGTAAGATATTTGAACATTAAGTCTAGCTTTTTTGGGTTGTAATTCTGGTTGCATATTTTAGTCCTCCTTTTGTGGCTAATAAATACACCCAATTATTTACTATAAATTTAGCTCAAAATCAAGACAAAAAATGGTGCAAAGAGCATAGGGCAATATGTCAGAAATTAGAGATTAGACGACAGCGGTCAGAAGGCAGAAGATAGATGTCAGAGGACAGATGTCAGCCTCCGGCCCATAGGGGCCTACGCCCCGGTGGGAGGACAGAGAACCAGCTCGGAGCAGCCTATTGTTTTACTCGCAGTGTTCCGGTTCAATATCAAGAATTAAGGCAATTGACTTCTTTATGAAATCGATTTCATCGTTTGAGATATTTCCGATCTTTTCCACAAATCTCTTATGGCTGACGGCCCTAATCTGAAAACAGTCAACGACTGATTTTTTCTGTAGTCCGTTGTTTGAGTCAGGTTTCAAAGAAATAAAGAACGGGTTTTCATCCCAATACCTACTCCAGGCAGTGACAGGTACTACAATGGCAAGTTTAAGATGCTTGTCATGACCACCGTTTACGACGATTACCGGCCGCCTTTTCTTAATCTCGTCCCCAATGGTTGGATCAAGATTTACCCAATAGATTTCACCGGTTCTCAAAATCTTCCCCTTCTATTGATTCAAAAAGATTGTCATACGGCGCTCTGCCGATCATCTCCATGGCCGCTATTCTTTTTAGTTCCCGGAGCCTTTTGCGGTCTTTCTCCACTTTGGTATTGACGGCCTCTCGCATGTACTCGCTCAGGCTTCTGTAATGAAGCTTTTTGTGGGTCTGTCTAATGAATTCGTAAATTTTTTTGTCAATCTGAATTTTGGTTGGAATTAACATATTCCCTCCTTCCCACATATTTTTATTTAATATGCCATAATATGGTCCTAATGTCAAGGGTATAATAATGGGGATATATTTAGGCTATATAATCTGGGGGTGGAAGATAGGGGGCGCCCCGGTTAAATAATAAGGATTAAGGATTAAGGGATTGGGATTAAGGATTAAGGGAAAGGGAACAGAGGGCAGAAGTCAGATGTCAGAAGTCAGAGGGCAGGAAGCGGCCCCGGTGGGGGATCAGGGGTCGGATATCGGAGGTCGGAGGACAGTCCGCCAGACTAACGGCGGATAAAAAGGTGAGAAGAATTAAAGCTAAACAGCCATCTTTTTTACAGGAAATGCGCGCGGGATCCGTATACTGTCAGGATGCATTTGCTCTCTTTCTTTCAAGGCCTTAGCAATTCTTTTCACATCAAATCTAAATTCCTGGCAAAATGTCTTTCTGGTTTGACGTATTTCTTGAATAACCAAATCATCTTTCATTTTCATCACCTGTTTCCTTAAAAAGTTGTAAGGGTGTTATGATTTCAGGAACAAACAGTTTTAATTTACGGTTTATGGCCTCTATATGTTCTTTTTTATTCACGTTGGCCAAGTGATTACAATTCCATGTTAGAAGATAGTCTATTTTGTAAAAAGAGGCATATGCCAGATGAAAAGCATCACCCATATCAATTTGATTGTTGAATTCTGATATCTGACGTCTGACACCCGACGTCCCTCATCTTAGCGAAGCGTCCCTTTAGGTTGCGCGCGTCATTTGAACCTTCCTTAATCCGCTTTAACAGGTCTTGATTAGAAGGGATCTCCGCCATTTCAGCATTGTCGACAAACTGCTGTTCGCGAATTTTGTTTAATGCTGCGGTTTCAATAAGGTTGGAAAGAGACCGGTTTTCAGCTTTCGCCATTTCAAGAAAGATATTATAAATATCGTCTTTCAATCGTAATGTTATTGTCTTAGCCATGATAGTCTGTGTGAGTCTGCGTGTGTCTGCCTGCCTCATTTACCCCGTTAAATGTTTTTGGCCTTTATTTAACCGGGGTGAAATCAATTTTTTGTGGTTATTCCATCGGGGCGGCTAATTGAAAAAGAGGAATTGCGAATTTAACTGAGGAAAATCTATTGTGCAACGGCGTGCTTTGCAATTAGTTCGCGAACAATTGGAACTAATTCTGCAGGGATTTCCATAATAGTGTGACTAGGCGTTTCGAATGCAGCTTCATCTTCTGCTGCAGCTTCTTCCTCTGACTGATATTCATAGTGAGTCAGGACTCGTTCTACACGCTTTTTGTCCCAACCTGGTGGAAATTTGCCTTTTTTCATCTTGGTTTTCTCCTTTGGCGGCGCCGATAGGCAGATAAAGGTTTTCCACTTAAATCATAAGCAGTTATAACAAAGACACTGTTCGGTTCCGGATCTGGAACATAAATTACCCTCAAGTAACGTCCGTTGTGAGTCCGACCGACAGCGATTCTCGATCCTTCTTTACCGGGACGGTCTTCTCTTGGATGCGTCAGGATTTCTTCAACCTCAGATTCGGACACATTATGACCATAAATATGCGGCAATTTTGTTATGGGGTCAATGTAGAACCGAATTTTCACGATATCCTAATCCATATCAATTCTTAAAGTCTATTCGAGAGCTACTATGATTATAATATCACAAAAGCCTTTTATGTCAACCAACGTTCTGAAGTTTACAGAGGACAGCGGGTAGAAGGCAGGGATCAGGGATCAGGGGTCGGGGATCAGAAAAACGAGGAAATAGGAAATAGGAAATAGGAAAGGCGGAAGAGGCCAGAGGCATGGCGCAGAGGGCATGGCGCATAGTGCAGAGGGAAGAGGACAGAGGACAGAAGGGAAGAGGATTAAGGAATCGGGATTAAGGAATAAGGGATTAAGGGATAAGGGATTGGGATTAAGGATTAAGGGAAAGAGAAAAGAGGGCAGGAATATGATCCTTTCTATTGGCCATTGAACCCAAGCGGTCCTATCAAATAGCATCGTCATCAGTTATGAATGAAAAAGGCAGCGCCTTTGATTAGGCGCTGCCTTTTTACTTTTCACGGAACTATCAAAATTTGCGTTGACGATTCAATGCGGTTGTAATATGTTAGTCATAATGATCATATTGACCATGATGGAGGTGCAGCATGTTACAGGTAAACTTGGCAAAAGCTAAAAGCTCTTTTTCAGAATATGCAAACCGGGCAGCGTATACGAGTGAACATATCATTATCACCAAAAGAGGCAAACCATTCGTTGCCCTCATATCCGTTAAAGATCTGGAATTTCTTGAGAGGATTAAAGCAGGAACTCCTGAAGATGGTTTATTGGGAGCCGCTGGTATGGCACCCGATCTTGAAGAAGTGGCTGAGAAAGCTATGGAGGGATATCAGAAAAGGGCCGATGATTTCGACAGAGAGGTAGAGATACCCTAAATAAGCGTAAACAAAACCGAGGATGATCATAATATCTTAATTTCAATGAGTAATCTGATGATTTGAACAATTTTTAATATCTCTAATAACAGTTAGATATGATTTCTGCAATTTTATATCGATTTTGTTAACCCTGTGGGAAAGCCGATGATACCCCATCTCCTTCGTTGCCGAGGGTTCGCGGTAGACGATTACAGCTTCGCCCTCGGTCGCCTTGGATATGGGGCATCCTCGACTTTCGCTAATTAGGGAGGTATAATGTTTATTTTTGACACGGATATCTATACGAATGTTATGAGGAAGATTCCCTCGAAAAAATTGCTGAATCGTTTGAAAAAGGTGCCTAGGCGAGATCAATTCACCACGACGATTACCATTGGAGAGGTTTATTATGGCTTAATGAAAGCCTCAAACAGGACAAGATTGCTTAAACTTTTTGAAGCTGTTCTCCTTCCTCGTGCGACCATATTGCCATTTGACTTCTCGGCTGCAAAAAAATATGGGGAGAATAGAAGCTTTCTGGAAAAAAAGGGGAGACCTCTGGCGCATGCTGATTTACAAATTGCCTCAATCGCTTTATCCATGAATATGACATTAATTACAGGAAACCTAAAACACTTTCAAAGAGTACCAAAGCTAACTGTTGAAAATTGGCTTTAATAGGGATGTTTTCACTGCCTGCCAATGCATCCGAGTGGTTGAATGCCTGTTTTTCTGCTATCCGATAAAATCGAATTTCCTCCACCCCATCTTGCATCCGAGCATGGATTGCTGGCCGTGGGCGGGGATTTGAGCCAAAAGCGTCTTTTGCTCGCCTACCGTATGGGTATTTTTCCATGGTTTTCAAATGACGAGCCGATCATGTGGTGGTCGCCCGATCCGCGTCTGGTGCTGTATCCCCGAGAAATCAAAATATCAAAAACCTTAAAGAAGATTATCAAAAAAAATGTGTTCGAAGTGACCATGGATCTGGCTTTTCGGAATGTGGTACACCAATGTGCGGATGTTCGCTTAAAAAAAGATGAAGGAACGTGGATTGTCAAGGATATGATGGATGCATACTGCAGGCTTCATGAATCCGGTTTTGCACATTCTGCGGAAGCCTGGCACCGGGGCGAACTCGTCGGCGGCTTATACGGAGTTTCTCTTGGGAAGTGTTTTTTCGGAGAATCGATGTTTACCCGAATCAGCAATGCTTCCAATGTTGCCCTGGTTAAACTGGTAGAATATCTTAACACCTTATCCTTTGATATGATAGACTGCCAGATCCCCACTGACCACTTGATCCGTTTTGGTGCAAGGGAAGTGTCCAGAGCTCGGTTTTTAGCGCAGCTTGAACGATCGCTGGAGGCTCCGACTAAAAAAGGGAAGTGGGAGATGCCCGAAACTCTATAGGGGATTTTTTTGGCATAGATTAAGTGTCTAACCCGCCACAGAGCTTCGGCAGACAAGAGTGAGCTAAAATGCCTAAAATGCCTATTTATCCCGTGTTTAACGGGGAAGTGCCTAAAGTGAAGGAACGCGCTTTCAGCGCAAATCATTTTTACTTATATGACATAGCTCAAAATTCATGACCCCCGCAATACGGGACAATCGGCCGGTGATCGTATTATAAAAAAGGCAATTTCAAAAGAAACGATAAGCTAAAAAACAAGGAGGGTTATATGGAAATTCAAACAATAAAGATCGAAAAGACAGAAGAGCTGAACATGATTTTGGGGCATTCTCATTTTATCAAGACGGTGGAGGACATCCATGAGGCCATCATCAATACGGTACCCGGTGCGAAATTCGGTCTGGCCTTTTGCGAAGCCTCCGGACCGTGTCTTGTACGGTATTCCGGAACTGATGATGATCTGATTGAATTGGCAAAAAAGAATGCTTTCAACCTTTCGGCCGGCCACTGTTTTATACTCTTTATGAAAGATATGTTCCCAATCAATGTCTTGAATACCGTAAAAAACGTCCCGGAAGTCTGTAGAATATTCTGCGCAACGGCCAATGATGTGGAGGTCCTTATCGTGGAAACGCAGCTTGGACGGGGGATTATCGGTGTTGTTGACGGATTTAGTTCAAAAGGTATTGAAACCGAAGCGGACATCAAGGAACGAAAAGATTTTTTGCGGATGATCGGGTATAAGCAGTGAGGAAGGGAAATGCCTAAAATGCCTAAAGTGAACTAAAATGCCTAAAGTGAAGAAAATGCCTAAAATGAACTAAAATGAGCTAAAATTTAATGATTTGCGCTGAAAGCGCTTTCCTCAACTTTTGGGCATATTTTATACAAGGCACTTGCTCTATGGAAACTCTACAGCGGAGTCTCTGTGCCCGAATATATATGTGTTTATTGGGGCATCTTCAATTGCGATGGGGCGATTATAGCCATTCAAGACCTTCTCTGTTTCGACACCCGCCAAATGCCCTAAGTTTTGTGTGATCGCGCATGATTTGTCCCTAAAAGCCTTCAACCTTCAGTCTATCCACCTGAATAGTTACCAGGATTCAAAGGCGGCAGAGTTTATTCAACAATTTTAGGCAATTTAGGCATTTTAGATCATTTTAGGCATTTTATATATACATGAGCTTGGCTTCCAATTCGTTGTTCTTAAGCCGGATACGGGCGTAGCCGCCCATGCACAACATTCCTGGATTCACCACCTTTGTTTTGCCGATAAACTCCTCGGACTTTGCTTCGTGTATATGTCCGGTGAGACAGATATCCGGCTGGATCCGCTGGATGAATTCCAGAACCGAGCGGTTCCCTACGTTTTCGCCGTATGGCAGATCGGCGGCTTTTGAGCCAAAGGGTGGGTCATGGGCCACGAGAATCAATTTCGGCAGGTGCTTTATTTGCTCATACCCCTGGGTCAGCCACTGTGCCAGCTTAGAATCGGGAACTTCGGAAGGAGTCTTAAACGGCGTGGGTGTGGAGTATCCCACCCCCATAATACCGATATCCTCGGCCAACTGTTTTCCCGTTGCATGAATGTTCCAACCCTTTTCATCCAGATAGGTGGTGATTTCAGCTCGATCCATATTGCCTATCTGCGCAAAAAGATTTGGATTTAATCTATAAATTACTTCTAAAAGGTGACTTGCCTTCCGCATACCGCCCCTGTTGGTGATGTCTCCGCTGATGATGACGCCCTCTGCATCGGAGAGATCGGGAATTTCGTTGACCAGTGAAATGTCTTCGTGAATATCGCCGAATCCTATCCAGAATTTTTCATCTGCACGCATTATATGGTTTTTCCTATTTGGTGTACGTATTCTTAAATACCATTACGCATTTTTATCTGGGCACTTTCCCTTATAAGCTGAAGTCCAAAAGTTTGAAGTGATCTAAAGTGCCTATTTATCCCGTATTAAACGGGGAAGTTGAGGTAGCGCTAACGCGCTGTCATTAAATTTAAATGGCTGAAAAATTCCTTAACTTTAGCTCACTTTAGCTCACTTGTAACTTCTTCTGTTTTGATATCAAAATCAGCAAATCAGTAAAAATGTCGAGTAGGATTTGTACTTCTTAGTAAGACCTTATACCCGATTAATAATCGACGCCATATATCCGGCCCCGAATCCGTTGTCGATATTTACAACCGCCACATTGGAACTGCAACTGTTCAGCATGGCAAAAAGAGCGGTGAGACCGCCAAAGCTGACACCGTAGCCGACGCTTGTTGGAACGGCAATAACCGGCCGGCCGACCATCCCGGCGACCACGCTGGGAAGCGCACCTTCCATTCCGGCAACCACAACAAGGACCGACGCCCCATCGATCAGGTTTTGATGGTCAAACAACCGGTGAAGGCCGGCAACCCCAACATCAAAAACGGATTCTACCCGGTTGCCCATCATCTGTGCTGTAAGCGAAGCTTCTTTGGCAATCGGTATGTCTGAAGTGCCCGCTGAAATTACAACGATGGTCCCTTTACCCCGTATCGGGATCTCGTCTTTTTTCAATACAACCATTTTTGCATCCTTGTGATATACTGCATCGGCAAATCGTGAAACAACTCGATCTGCCTGAAGTTCATCGATGCGGGTCACCAGGACAATATTTTCCTGGATAATCATTTTTTCCATGATACCGATAATCTGGTCGGAAGTCTTTTCCTGTCCGAAAATGACTTCAGGAAAGCCCTTGCGAAGGGAGCGATGATGATCTATATGTGCATAGGCTACATCCTCGAATGGGAGATGTTTAAGCTTTTGTGCCGCATCTTCAACCGAGAATTTGCCCGTGGCAACATTGTCAAGTAGCTGTTTTAATGATTTCATTTTGCCCGTGGCAACATTGTCAAGTAGCTGTTTTAATGATTTCATATCCATGATATAATTTCCTGACTCGGACAGACCGAAAGTAAAAAATTTCTGCCACAAAGGCACGAAGTCACTAAGGAATATATATTATTTATTTAGTGCCTTACTGTCTTGGTGGCGACAAGAAAAAGCTTTACCGAAAGAAATAAATGTTTGCCACAACCGGACGAAAACCAAAAATTTCTGCCACAAAGGCACGAAGTCCCGCAAAAATTTCTGCCACAAAGGCACGAAGTCCCGCCCGCCTCGCCTAAGGCGAAGCCGATGGCGGGCAGGCACAAAGGATAAAGAATCCCCCGCAATGCGGGGCAGGCAGGGCCCATCGGAGATCCCGGCTTTGGTATCACCCCAGAGGGGTGAAATCTGCCGTACATACCAGCTGGAATGATGGAGTGCTGGAGTATTGGAATATTGGGTATTAAAACAGGTTTCGAAACCCATTACTCCAGCATTCCATTATTCCAATATTCCAGCGTAACCGATTGATGGAGTGTCTTGGTGGCGATAAGAAGTAGATAACCTAAACGTTATCGTCCGGTCAATAAAATCTTAATATGGAGAAGAACATGAAGACTGTTGTTATTATCCCCTCCAGATATGGATCAACCCGGTTTCCGGGTAAACCCCTCGCCCATATCGCCGGAAAGCCGATGATAAAATGGGTTTGCGAAAAGGCGGAACAAGCCAAAAATGTTACGGATGTTTATGTGGCCACAGATGATCGGCGAATTTATGACACCGTCCTGGGTTTTGGCGGCAATGCCGTCATGACATCTGAAGAGAATAGATCCGGTACGGACAGAGTCGGGGAAGCAGCAGAGAAGATCGATCTTGGGCAGGATGATATCGTTATCAATGTACAAGGCGATCAGCCCTTTTTTAATCCTCATTGCCTCGATCAGCTGGTAGAGCCTATTTTAAGAGATTCGGACCTTCCCATGAGCACTCTGGCATTCAAAATCGTTGATACAAATGAAATAACCGATCCAAAAGATTGTAAAGTGATATTCGATCAACAGGGATATGCGCTTTATTTTTCACGGTCACCCATACCCTTTGGCCGTGATCCCCAGATACGCTTTGATACCTACAAACATCTTGGTTTTTATGCCTACACCCGACGTTTTTTGGACATATTCAGGACCCTTCCTGAAGGAAACCTTGAAAAGATCGAGAAGCTCGAACAGTTGCGAGCCATTGAATACGGACATCGAATAAAGGTGGTCATTACCGAGTATGATTCCCCGGAAGTTGACCTGCCGGAGGATATTGCCAGGATGGAAAAATTATTGGTAACGTTCAAAAGTGTGTACATGGTGACAGTTTAACGAACCGGACTTCAATATCGAAGTAGCCTTTGATCCCTAGTTTTTCTTTCCAATATTGTTCCCATTTATCTCTGGAGTATTGTCTAATCATAATCATTTTGGAAATATTAGTGACCGTT
>JAFCZV010000488.1 GCA_019314155.1 Deltaproteobacteria bacterium | reverse complement strand
TTACAACATGGCATTAAGTAGTGAGGTAAATCGAATGAAATAAAGGATGGTCGTCATTACAGATATCTTGCCATAAACACAACCTGGAATCAATTCTTACTGATTGCATATATCGTATTTCTTACAAAATTGCAAAAAAAGGCAAATCCTCCAAAAAAGATTTGCCCTATTTAAAAACGATATCACAACCAATTGAAACGTTGCCAAAACTCAAGATACATAGCAGAAACATGTAATAGAAAAGGCAGAGCCAAATGCCCTGATATAATTACCGTTTGATATTACTTTTGACCTTTAAATTGTCGTCATTCTTTAGGCTTGCTTCGATACAGGCAGGACACTTGACTATATACTTGTCAGTTGAAGACTTAAATAAAACGCCACCTGTAACCCAAATCCCCTGACGTTGGTGTTATCTCAAGGATTGTTTCGCATCTTCGGTCTGAATATTGACCTTTAAACGCAATCGATTGCTTTTCAGGTATCTCTGAAAATAGCTTTTTTGATGTATTTAGACTGATCATGAGTGAAAAATATTTATTTCAAAAGAGCTAATGAGTATCCTTTAAAAATAAAATCTCTTCAAAGGTTTTTTGATATAAATGGGATAGGGGCCCTCCAAGTTGAATCGCCTTACGGACAGATTCATGGGCTTCATTATATTTGCCTTGCTCCAATAACACCTGGGCCAGATTGTTCAAGACCACCCCCTCATTTGGAAAAAGAATGTTAGCATCTCTGAGAATAGCCTCTGCAGCCTTAAGGTCGCCCAATTTGTAATAGCAGTTACCTATGCCGATATAGATCCTTAAGCTGTTGGACCAACGATTTAAAGCAGTTTGATATCCTTTTAATGCCTCACTCCAATGATGTGTCTTCTCAAGACCAATGACCGCTGAAATATATTCACTTTCTTCCGCAGTAACTGGTAATTGTGAAGGTGGAAGAACGAGCAATCCCCAGTGATCGCTCCGATCCCATGTTCTCTCAAAAGTAATCAAAGAAAGGTGTTTTCGAGAAGTTCTTCCGGAATGTAAAATAACAAAACCATCCTCCAGATTATAGCCGATTGCCAGACTGTAATGCCAGATAGGAAACCATGAGAGTCCTAGGTTTTGAAGAATAATAACAGGATGTCCGGAAGCAAGCTCTTTTACCAACGAATCTATCGTGGTAATCGGATATGCTATCCTTCCGTGTCGACGTGCCGCTCCTGTTATAGCAGATTGAAGACTTCCTTTGATAGACGGTGTAAATACTTCTGGGGCGACAGTCTCAGGTTCTACCTGAATGCCGGACCACACAAGTGCCATCGAAAGCGTTGCAGGGCCACATTGGTAGGCTTCTTGTGGGAAAAAAGGGACATCATCAATTTCAAATTGATTTGGCACCTCTATATCGACGAGTCCATGTAATCGCACAGACTTCATTCCACTGCAAGCTGAAATGAAGAGCACAAATAGCAGTACAATAGCAGCAGAATGTTGTTTTAAGCAGCTAACATATGAGGTAGAACTATTTTTAATGGTGTTTTTTAACAAAAGGAAAAACGTCTGTGAATCCCATAATGTCTGTAATTAAAAGAACAAGAAATACAATAAGGGCAGCACCGACAATAGTGCCAACGGCACCACCGCCAGCTGGAAGTTGTTTGATCTCTTTTGCAAAACGGATAACCTCAGCATCTGTAAGGCTATCTAAACGCCTCTTTGCTTCCTGAGAGTCTATACCTTGGGCTGTGAGCACTGTTTGAACTTCCTCACGAGCTAAAACGCTGAGAATATAGTTGCGTGCTTGTTTGCCCTCAATTGAGTCCTTAGCAATTTCTGTTTCGATGATAGCTGCCGAGGCATATCCATAAGGCATAGAAATACAAACTAATGAAATGATCAGGAAGATACTAATCGGTTTGATCGCTCGTCGCATTTCTTTCATTTCTAAATTAACCTCCAAGTCGTAATATTGTTAAATTTTCTATTACGTGTGCTGCGGGATTTGTCATGGTTCGAATAGTAATAAAATGATCTCTTCGATAGACTCATGACGTATTGAAATAAAAAACATAAATTCTTTTTTTGATCAATGTAGCAAGGCAGTCAAAATATGCAACTTCTATACTGTGCTGACAATGTGTCCGATTTCATTTATTATCCTCAGTTCACATGTTTCAACACAACGTTCCGATATTAATTAGATGAAATTTTATTGTTATCCTGTAAATGCAGAAATTATGCCAAACCTTTTTGAAATACTTATAAATGTTATAAATTGAAGCAGTTAGATTGAATTGGC
>JAFCZV010000487.1 GCA_019314155.1 Deltaproteobacteria bacterium | reverse complement strand
TAAACCAATACTGCTACCTCGTCAGCCAGCTCAAATGCCCTAAGTTTTGTGTGATCGCGCATGATTTGTCCCTAAAAGCCTTCAACCTTCAGTCTATCCACCTGAGTAGTTACGCGATATAATTCTAAACATCCTATCACATCGCCTCTACATCATCCTCGATATCATCTTCCACAGTATCATTCAACAGACTGTAAAATCCAATCCGGTTATTAGCTCAACTATAGGTTATAATTTGTGGAGAAGAGAATTGATGAAGCGAATCATTTCGTTCAAAACCACTCTGCGGGCTTGGACGTGGGGAACATGGCCGCATCCGGGCAGCAGCTTTGCTTCTACCGGACCGGAAACCCCTGCGGCAATCCCTTGGAGTTGGGCCACCGTTCCGTACTCGTCGTCTTCCCCCTGTATCGCCAGCAGGGGGCAGTTGATCTTGGGAAGATAGGCTTCGATGTTCCATTCCAAAAAATCTGGCGACAGCCAGCGATCGGCCCAGCGTCGGAAAACGTTTTCCGTGTTTTCGCCGTGGTAGCGAGCCAGCCGAGTTTTTAGGTCGCCGGTCTCATAGGCCTCGATCGCATTACGAATGCCGGTGAGCGTAACCCCTTCCACAAAAATGTGGGCCGCCTCGGTGATTATCCCGCGTACCCGGCTGCTGTTGCCCGCCGCGGTAGTAAACTGATGGTGCCGCCGTCGCTGTGCCCGATCAGAACAGCATGCTCAAGGTCGCAGTTTCTCAGCAGACCGGGCAGGTAAACCTTTGATTCTTTGCGGAGATAATCGAGTGGCCAGGGACCGCCGTAGGGATCCGATCCGCCGTATCCCTTGCGATCATACACAAGCCCGGCACATCCCGTGGCCGCACAAACGGCCTCGGGAAAATCCCGCCAGAGTTCGATACACCCCAGTCCTTCATGCAGAAATACCAGCGTCGGTTTTTGGAGTGATTGCCCGGGGACCGAGGGTTCAATGCGCTTGACCCTGAGGCGACACCCGGCAACTTGTGCGTGGAATATGCGATGCGAGATGTCTTTGGAGGCTTGTTCCATTCCTGTCAAAATAGAATAATCTGTTCCCAATTGTCAACTATCTGACAACACAAACATAAGACCCTATGTTGTCATAACCTTTTTCAGGTCAATGCCGTACTTTTTCATACGGTTCCAGACGGTAACACGATTTATGCCAAGAATTCGGGCTGCTTGGGACTGATTTCCCTTACTCTGGCGTAAGGCTTCAATAAGCACCTTTTTTTCAGCCAGATCTTTGGAGTCAAACAAAACAGCATTTACCCCTCCGTTACCCCCATGGCTGAAACCTGAACATGGTTGCTGTCTGGTGATGTCAGTTGTATTGTTTTCATAAAAACCTCCTACCCACCCTACACTAATTTTTCAAGGGGTAAGTGTCTCACTTTCATTGGCACAGAGGGCCCACAATAAAAAACGCAATGGCAAAAAGAGTAAGCGTTTTAGTGAATGTTGTAAGCTTCATAAGGACCTCCTCTTTCGAAACTTGAGTAAAATGGATCAATGGTTTGAAGATTTGCTTGATTACGGAATACTTTCCATATGAACAAGTTGAAGTCAATTCTTACTGATTACAGCTTGCCATACGCACAACCTGAGGCCAAGCCGTGGTAGTTGCAGATATCGCAAAGCCATAAGTAGATGTATTGGAGTTGCGAAACCTAACCAGTTTTTTTTGTTCAAATGCATATGTAAAGTTGCCATTCATAAACCAAAACGTTCTGTTTGAGCAGGGCCATAACTGGCCTCAAAAACCGGCACTCAATGAGCTTGAAGCGATGTTTTCACCTGTTTAAACAAATTTTCTTTGATGAACGTCAGTGCTTCCTGGGGTTTTTCGTCCAGGGCAATCCTGATAATTTGCTGGACATCGACAATGCTCAACTGGATGTTAATATTTTTTAGTCTCACAGCCCCCCCATTCTCGTTATCAGTTTGCGATTCTTGCCTTAATTGCGAATCATCTAAAGCTGAAGATTGAACCCATATTATGACAGCAATCTTTTTTATTAAAAGTTGATTATAGATTTTTGGGTTATCTTGCGATAAGCAGAACCCGAAACCAATTCTTATTGACTACATATATCCTATTTCTTACAAAATTGCAAAAAGCATAGACGAACATCAATTAGTTCCGATTGCATATATCATAAAGGCGAAAGGGGCAAACCCTGGAAAAAGGTTTTGCCCTCTTGGAAAAACGATATCACAAATATTTTAGACGGCTGATATTTTTGCCCTTGGTGAATTCACCCCGCCGTGTTAG
>JAFCZV010000077.1 GCA_019314155.1 Deltaproteobacteria bacterium | reverse complement strand
TTGAAGATGGCCGAAACCGGTGTTTGTGATATGGTGGTCGATGTTGGCAATGACCGGTATCCGATTGACCGCCGAAACAGCCGTTCCGATCCGTTGCAGGTTTCCGCAATCAAGAATAACAGCCAGATCATAATCAGCGCTGCTTACTTTCACTGTATAACGTTGTTTTTTTATTCAATGCGTCCAGAGAAAGCCCCATGGCGATGAGAGATCCGATGGCATCGCCGTCAGGGTTAGTGTGAGTAGCAACTAAAATATGGCTACTCTTCTTTATATGACGTATGATCAACTTCATTATCCGCTTTAACATCCTTCAGAATTTTATCGATATGTGATCCGAAATCAAAGGATTCGTCGTAAAAAAATCTTAGCTCCGGCATATAACGTAATCCCAGCTCACCGGCCAGAGTGCGTTTTACATATCCAATGGCGCTCTTAAATCCTTCAACCGCTTCCTTGACACTTTTTTTATTGCCGGGTGTCGTAAAGTAGACCCGAGCAATCCTTAAATCTCGTGACATCTTTACGCTTGTAATGGTTGCGGATTCAAGACGAGGATCTTTAATTCTTTTCAGCAAGATATCAGACAACGCTTTTTGTATGTGACCGCAAACTCTGTCAGATCGGGCAAATGGTTTCATAGATTGATAATTTCCATTTCACTGTCGATGACCTCCGCCAGATTCAGTGTGTCCACCAGATTGAAAATTTTGTCTATCTTGGAGTTGATGACCCCTCGATTATTTCCCACCATGGCAAATCCTATTACAGCCCTTTGGTGGATATCGTTTGACCCGACCTCTGCCACCGAAACATTAAAATGATTGCGCAACTGACCGATAATCGATTTTACAACCTTGCGCTTACCTTTTAAAGAGCGGCAGTCATGCAGTCTAAATGTGATGATCCCTAAGCCCGCTACCATAATGTACTCACTCTTTTCAAAGCCGCTTGACACTTTTTCTGCGTTTTTCGTTACATCCAATCCGGTGGGACGCTACTCGAGTTCAGGCCTAATCTCTTCCAAGTAGTAGCATTCGATGATATCGCCAATCTTGATATCATTGTAATTTTTTATTCCGATTCCGCATTCATAGCCGCTTTGAACTTCCTTGGTGTCGTCTTTGAAATGCCGAAGGGAAGAAATCTTACCTTCATAAGAAACCACCCAATCTCTCAGGATGCGCGCGAGCTGTCCCCGCTCTATTTTGCCATCGGTTACATAGCAGCCTGCGATGGTTCCGATTTTGGGGATGTGGAATACTTCCCGCACTTCAGCTCTGCCCAGAGTCCTTTCTTCAAAGGTAGACGCCATCATGCCGACGATGGCGCCCTTGATGTCTTTGATGACATTGTAAATGATGTTATAAAACCGTATGTCTACATTTTCTTCACCGGCCAGTGTCTGGATTTTTGAGCTCGGACGGATATTGAAACCGATAATGATAGCATCGGAAACCGCGGCAAGGGAAATATCCGATTCGTTCAAGGCGCCGGTCGCTGAGTGGATCACATTGATTCGGACTTCCTCGTTGGAAAGTTTTGTCAATGCATCGGTAAGGGCCTCGATGGAACCGTGAACATCGGCCTTTATGATGAGGTTCAGGGCTTTGACTTCATTCTCTTGCATCTGCTCATAAAGTTTTTCCAGGCTTAATCTGCTGGTTTTGGCCAGTTCTTTTGATCGATGCTTCTGAATTCGATGGGTACTTACCTGCTTTGCGTCTTTCTCGTCTGCCAGGGCAATCAGTTCATCTCCTGCGTTGGGAACACCGGAAAGACCGATGATTTCCACCGGCATTGACGGACCGGCAGACGTTACCTGTTTCCCTCTATCGTTCAGCAAGGCACGGACTTTACCGTAGTGTATCCCACAGACCACAGAGTCGTGGATCTTAAGGGTCCCTTGTTTCACCAGGACAGTGGCAACAGGGCCCCTGCCCGCATCAAGCTTGGATTCAACCACGTTCCCCTGGGCCAGTCGATCCGGATTGGCTTTAAGTTCCAAGATTTCGGCCTGGAGGAGCACCATTTCAAGCAGGTCTTCAATCCCCCGATTCTCCTTTGCAGAAACCTGGACAAAGATGGTATCTCCCCCCCAATCCTCAGGCACAAGTCCCACATCGGCAAGTTCACGCTGGACCCGCTCGGGATCGGCTTCCGGTTTGTCAATTTTATTGATGGTCACAATGATCGGGACTTCCGCGACTTTGGCGTGGTTAATCGCTTCCACGGTCTGGGGCATGACGCCGTCGTCGGCGGCAACAACAAGAATCACCAGATCCGTAATCTTGGCACCGCGGGACCGCATTTCAGTAAACGCTTCATGGCCCGGGGTATCCAGAAAGACAATCTGTCCTTTATCGGTTACGACATTATAGGCCCCGATGTGTTGTGTAATACCTCCGGCTTCATTTTCGGTGACTTTGGTTTTTCGGATCACATCGAGAAGAGATGTCTTGCCATGATCCACATGTCCCATTATGGTAACCACCGGCGGTATGGATATGAGTTTGTCGGGGTCATCCTTTTCTACCTTTAACACCAGGTCTTCTTCAAAAGAGGCTTTTTCCAGTTCATACTCGAATTCTGCCGCTACAAGGACAGCGGTATCAAAGTCTATGATTTGATTAACCGTTGCCATAACCCCCAGATCCATCAGTTTTTTGATCATTTCACTGGCCTTTATTCCCATACGTTTTGCCAGATCAGACAGGGCGATGGTGTCATCAATTTTTACCCGGCGTTTAATGGCTTTGGGTATGGTTATCAACGGCTTTTGCTTGGTTGCCGTTGCTTTTCCTCTGGCCATCTTCCGGCCCTTGCGGGTTCGATGCGTTCTGGTATATAGATCCGCCCCTTCGACAACCTCCTTTTTGCGGAAGGAGATTTTCTTTTTGAAAAACTTTTTACCCCTAAGGCCTTCTCCATCCCTTTGTTCCGGTTTTGCCTTCTTTTTTTTGTCTTTTCCAGGCGGATCTATAGCGGGTATTCTGGTTTCAGGCTTGTCTTTTAATGGTGCAAGTTTTTTTGTTACTTTTGCTTTAAGTTTAGCAACCCGGCCTTTTTTTATCTTAGGCGCTTTTTTTTCAGGAGGCGGCGTTACAGGAAGTTTTATTATTTTTGCCGGTGTCTCTTTTGGGAATTTTTTAGGTCGTTTCTTCGGTTTTAACGGCTTGGCAACATCTGGTTTTTCAAGTTTTGATTCAACCGGCTTTTCGGGTTTCCCTTCCTCTTTTGTAAGGGCGGTCGGTGTAATATTGTCTTCAGCGGCATCTTGTTTTTTCTCCTCTTGGGGTTTTTCTTCGGGGAGAGATTCCGGTTTTGCATCCGCTTCTTCACGAATGGGCACTTCCTGGACGAGTTTTTTGCGTCTCCGGATAATTGTCGGCTTAATACGTGTTTCTTCTATCTTTTTGGCCGATATTCCAAGAATATTTTTTTTAATTTTAGCCACTGTATCATCATCCAGAGAACTCATATGGCTTTTTGCCTGGATGTCCATACCCCGCACCTTTTCAAGTAGCACTTTATTGGTCATGTTAAGATCCCTGGCAAGTTCATATACTCTGATCTTTGCCATCCATCCCCCTTATTAGTTAGAATTGAGAGGAAATCCTCGAACAAAGTCTTTCCCCCAAATCGATTTCTTTTATTTGCAGCTTTTGATTGCTTTAGCAAGAGTGTTATTCTTGCGGATCGATGGGATCTGATCCCTCATTATCCGGATTATCCGGCGGTAAAACTTGTCCGGATGTATTTTCGTCATTAATAGATTTTTCTTCAGAGGCTTTGGGCACATCCGAACCATCTGAAGTTTCATGGTCACCGTCCGCCCCGTTCGATAAAGCCTCATTGGATATTTCCTCAACGTCATCCATGCTCAACATATGGGCTTTCGCGGTTTCGATAAGTTGGATGGCGTCTTCTTCATTAATATCTCTAATTTGGGTTAAATCTTCCACAGAAGCCTTGCCGAGTTCCTCTGCAGAAAAAAAGCCCTTTTCATACAGTGCGTCCGCCAAACTAATTCCAATATCCGGCAGCGATAAAAGAGAGTCATATCCGTCTTGCATCGCATTGCTGTACCGTGTTTCACTGATGACATCAAGATGCCATTTCGTCAGTTTCGAAGCCAGCCGGACGTTTTGTCCTTTTTTCCCGATGGCGATTGAAAGGAATTCATCCGGGACAATGACCTCCATGGAATTATGTTCCTCATCGATAATCACTCTGGAGATTTCGGCAGGTGAAAGTGCCTTGCACACAAATTTTGCAGGATCGATATGCCAGGGTATAATATCTATTTTTTCACCCCTGAGCTCCTGAACCACATTCTGAACACGACTGCCTTTCATGCCGACACAGGCGCCGACCGGGTCTATATCAGAATCGTTTGAAGCCACAGAAAATTTTGCCCGGATTCCAGGTTCCCGGGCCGCACCCATAATGGTAACGATCCCTTCATTAATTTCGGGCACTTCTGTTTTAAAAAGCGCAACCAGAAACTCAGGATGCGTTCTCGAAAGAATGATCTGCGGGCCGCGTGTGTCATGAAGTACATCCATGATTAACGCCCGGATTCGATCCCTCTGTCTATAGGATTCCTTGGGGACTTGTTCCCGACTCGGAAGGATGCCTTCTGTTTGCCCCAGATTAACAATAACATCACCTCGGTCGAAACGCTGGACAATTCCGTTTATAATTTCACCCTTTCGCTCGATAAAACTGGCGTAGACCGCATCCCGTTCCGCATCTTTCATTTTTTGTATGATGACCTGCTTGGCAGACTGTGCGGCAATACGACCAAAGGTGGCGGTGTCCATTTTTGTTCCTAGACTGTCGCCTATTTCACATTCCGGATCCAACTTCCGTCCCTCTTCAAGGCTGATTTGAATGTCGGGTTCTGTCACAACCTCAGTAACATCTTTGAACTGGAAGACCTCGATTTCACCGGTCGATTCATTGTATTGAACTTCAACATCGACCTTGTTTCCAAATTTTTTTCTTGCGGCAGATCCAAGTGCCTCTTCAAGGGCCTTGATTAGTATGTCACGATCAATACCCTTGTCTCGGCTCACTTGTTCGACGACACGTTTGATATCCGAGATAAACATTCATTTTCTCCAATATTATTTATTCCACCCACACATAACAGCTTGACAAACCGTCTATTTTGCGCGCCACACACATTTTGAGGCCCGATATCGCCGGCAAAAGAGGTTTAACGGGTTCATTGTCGGCAGCGTATAAATTTATGGTATCCCTTTGTCGATTAGCCGGGCCATTATGATTTCCTCATGGGGAATCGTTACGGTTTGATCATTGATCGATAAATTTACCAGATCTTCCGAAATGCCCAACAATACACCTTTGAATTTATTTTTTCCGTCAATGGGCCGACTGGTTCGAACCTGCACGCGATTCCCTTTGAATTTCTCAAAATCAGTTTTTTGCGCCAGCGGTCGATTCGGCCCGGGCGATGAAACTTCCAAACGATATGGCCCTGTATTTTCTAAATATACATCTAGCAGATCGTTCGATTGACGGCTTATATATATGCAATCATCAAGGGTTACCCCGCCGGGCCTGTCGATGAAAAGACGGAGTATTCTGCCGCCCGCTTCACGCTGATACTCAACGTAAATCAACTCCATACCCTCGGCTGAAAACAACGGTTCAAGCAAATTTTTTACCCGGGCGACAATTTTCTTCTCATTGGTCAAAGACCGATGGTTATGCTCCTGGCGTTTACCCTTGATTCTCTGTCTCTTTTTTTTTTGACCCTTCAATGGTCTTTTAACTTGCGCTCCCAAAAAAAACAAAAACGGGCTGTCGCCCGTTTCTTCTCATACAGGTAGATCTTATGGTGGATAGAAAAACTTTACCTGTTCATTTAATTACCCATGAGAAAAAAATTAAATCCAAACCACACGTGCATTGCCAAAATATAGGCTCAGCAACCGAGGCCTATAAAAAACGTTCCCTTCGTTCAATCCTGCGTCAGTCTCAAATTTTAATTCAAAAATACCCATGCATTCCTGCCTGCCCCGTAGGTCCCTGTGAAGGTGCCGGGACAAGCCTGCAGAATACCCGTGGTCTTGAACAAAATTGAACACGTTCCAAGAGCCTCTAACCTTTATAATAAAAAGGCGACCTTTAGTGGAGCGGGCAACGAGATTTGAACTCGCGACTCCAAGCTTGGGAAGCTTGTACTCTACCACTGAGTTATGCCCGCCAACTAACGAAAGTAAAATTATTACAAAAAATATGCATTGTCAATATTTTTCAATAATAAATTTTTGCGTTTTCCTAACAAATCAGAATTGATAGAGATTAAGTTAAAAGATCTCGGATTTTTTGGAGTTCCAGGCGGATTCCCTCGAGGGTGTTGACGGATGGTTTTACCTTTTTCTCAGCGGGTGTTGTTTTCAAATGTTGTTTTGCGCCTTGAATCGTAAATTTCTTTTCATACAGGAGATGTTTGATCTTCAAAATAAGTTCAACATCTCTTTTCCGGTACAATCTCTGTCCTGAAGGCGTCCGGTTGGGTTTAATCTTTTTGAACTCAGACTCCCAAAACCTTAAAACATAGGCAGGAACACCCACGATGGCACTGACTTCCCCGACTTTGAAGTACAGTTTGTCTGGCAATTCTTTTTGATGAGATGTGTTGTTCTGCATCTTGAAGTTGATGATTTTGCAAACGGTCAGAAAACGAATCAGTTTGCGCGCGTCCGGAGTTGACGGCTTCGTAAAAAGTCTTTTGTAAGCGACATCGAGCAAAATCAGACTTTTTACTTTTCACGGAACTATCAGAGTTAAATGCCTTAACAAAGATTATTCGGCCGGCAAGGTGGCATCAAACTTTTCTACCAGGTGCTGGGTAATGTTTTTGTGAATATGATTTATCCTGGTATCTTCCAAAGTTTCATCTAAAGACCTGTAGGTTATTCTCAATGAAACACTTTTTCTTTTTTCAGGAATCGGGTCTCCTTCAAAAACATCAAAGAGGTGTATGGTTTCCAACAATTCTTCATCAAGCATTTCAACATATTGAATGATCTTGTATGCCTCGACGTCCTTATTAATAATAAGGGTAATATCCCTCGATGTTGCCGGATATCTTGGAATGGGATGGGCGAATTTCTCATCAGATAATAATTGAATAAGCCGGTCGAGGTCAAGTTCAAAAATAAACGCTGTTTGCTTCAAGTCGTAATTGGCAAGTACTTTAGGGTGTAATTCTCCAACAAGTCCCATGGGCTCGTTTTTAACGAGAATCTGAGCCGTAGCGCCGGGTTTTGTATAAAAACAAGATGTTGGCGGCATTCGTGTAAAGATGGGATTCACAATCCCCAGTTTCCTTAACAGTTCTTCAACCACGCCCTTTAGGTCAAAAAAATCACAATCGACCTCTTTGAAAAACCAGGCCGAATCGATAGCTGTTCCGGTCCAGAGCCCTGAAATCATTTCAAATTCATTCGGCTGAGTATCTTCCTGGCCCGTGTCAATAAAAACCTTGCCAATCTCAAATAGCTTCAAGTTTTTGTTTTGCACCGACAAATTGTACTTCATTGTCTCAAGAAGACCGGGGACAAGAGACGTTCGCATCACCGATTGATCTTCAGACAGGGGATTTAATATCCTCACCACCTGTCTTTTGGGATCATCCGGTGCGAGTTCGAGAAGATCGCAGGATCGTTCGCTGACAAAACTGAAATTTATAGCTTCGTTGAACCCCAGTCCCGTCATCAAAAGTTTAATTCGATCTCTGGATTCGATCTTTTTTGAAGGATGCGTTGCTTCGGCCGATATCAGCGGAAATGTCGTTTCGATGTTGTTATAACCATACAGCCGTGCAACCTCTTCGGCAATATCTTCAAATCTGGAGATATCGACCCTGCAGGATGGCGGGATCACCTGAAGTCGGTCAGTGTCTATTTTTTCTACTTCAAATTCAATCGATTTTAAGTAGTTTCCGATATCCTTTATATTGAGATGGGTGCCCAGGTGGCGATTTAA
>JAFCZV010000076.1 GCA_019314155.1 Deltaproteobacteria bacterium | reverse complement strand
GTAATGGGTATTATTGAAGATAAAATTAAGGATCTAAAAGAACGCGAAGCGAAGATCCTGGAGATGGGCGGCGAAAAAGCGGTTGCCAAACAGAAAGAAAAAGGGAAACTGACCGCCCGGGAGAGACTGGATATATTTTTTGATCCAGGCACGTTTCGGGAAATCGACATGTTTGTGAGTCACCGCTGCGTAAATTTCGGCATGGAAAAGGTTGATATCCCGTCCGACGGTGTTATCACCGGGCATGGTCTTGTGGAAGGACGGCCGGTATTTGCCTTTGCCCAGGATTTTACGGCCAGGGCCGGTAGTTTGGGCGAAATGCATTCAAAAAAGATTTGCAAGATCATGGATATGGCGCTCAAGTCCGGTGTTCCGTTTGTGGGCATGAACGATTCCGGTGGGGCCAGGATCCAGGAAGGTGTTGATTCCCTTTCCGGATACGGTCAGATTTTTTACCGAAATTCCATGGCTTCGGGTGTCATTCCCCAGATTTCGGCAATTATGGGACCGACAGCCGGTGGTGCTGTCTATTCGCCGGCCATGACGGACTGGGTTTTTATGGTCAAAAATACCAGTTATATGTTTATTACCGGACCGGATGTTATAAAATCAGTAACCGGTGAGAAAATCACCTTTGAGGAACTCGGCGGTGCCATGGCTCACAACGAAAAGAGCGGCGTGGCGCATTTTGCCTGCGAAAGCGATGAGGACTCCATCAATCAGATCAAAAAGCTTCTCTCTTATCTGCCCTCAAACAACATGGAAGATCCGCCCATAGTTGATACCGGAGATGACCCCCGGCGCATTGATCCGGCATTAGACACCATTATTCCGGACAACCCCAACCAATCTTATGATATGAAGGATATCATCCGTTTAATCGTGGACAATGGTGAATTTTTCGAGCCCCATGAGTACTTTGCCCAGAATATCATCGTCTGTTTGGCACGGCTGAACGGGAGGAGCATCGGGATTATCGCCAATCAGCCTCAGATTCTTGCCGGGTGTCTGGATATCAATGCTTCGGACAAGGCCACCCGCTTTATCCGTTTTTGTGATGCTTTTAACATTCCCATGCTTACCATTGCGGATGTCCCCGGGTACCTTCCCGGGAGTGAGCAGGAGTGGGGTGGGATTATTCGCCACGGCGCAAAGCTTCTCTGGTGCTATTCAGAGGCAACCGTTCCCAAAATGCTTCTGGTGACCCGTAAAGATTACGGGGGATCCTATCTTGCCATGTGTTCTAAAGATTTAGGTGCTGACATGGCATTTGCCTGGCCCGGCTCAGAGATAGCGGTAATGGGTGCTGCAGGGGCTTGCAATGTCATTCATCGGAGGGCAATCAAAGGCGCCGATGATCCAGAGGCCAAGCGCAAGGAACTGATTAGTGAATACGAGGAACTCTTTTCAAATCCATACTGTGCCGCCAGCCGAGGTTTTGTCGATGCTGTGATTGTTCCGAGTGAGACAAGGCCGCGCCTGATCGATGCTTTGGAGATCATGTGCAGCAAAAGGGAGACCCTCCCGCCGAAGAAACATGGAAATATACCAATGTAATTTAATATTTAATATTGAAGATTGACGATTTTGATTTTTGGAACATATCTTCAAATATTCGATTTTCAATGTTAAATCGTCAAGTTAGAATGGTGAAACTATGGAAGAAAGCAAGAAGATCGCAGCTGCAACAGCTGCAGTGTTAAACTATATCACAACAGAGGAAGAGGCGATCTGTATTCAGTCTATGGCCGCGCCCGGGGTTAAGCCGGCTCCGGTTCTATCTGCTGCTGCACCGGTAAGACTTTGGGGTGCCAGCGGTCGACAAGCCCAGATGCAGATGCGCAACTTGATGCAGATGAGAACCTTTAATTAATTGAAAATTGCATAATTGAAGATTGATAAAATTGTTAAAAGTGAAACGTGAAATGTAAAACGACTACACTTAGTACATTAAGAAGCAATATTACATAACATATAGACTTTTCACGTTTAACTTTTTATTTTTTACGGGACTATCAAGATTGACGATTGAAAACATTGGCTCCAAGGACAATTTTCAATCATAAATATAAAATTAAAAATGGGAGAACTTTAAAATGAGTGATCACAATAAAGTGAAAATAACGAACATGGATTACAGCAAGGACAGACCGGCGGCTGAAAATCCCGTTAAGATACAGGACCTGACCCTGCGCGACGGCCACCAGTCCCTGTTTGCCACCCGGGGACGGACCGAGGATATGATTCCGGTTGCCGAAAAAATGGACGAGGTCGGGTTTTGGGCCGTGGAAACATGGGGTGGCGCCACCTTTGACACCATGCACCGCTTTTTAAATGAGGATCCATGGGAAAGGCTCCGGACATTAAAAAGGTACATGACTAAGACACCTTTTTCCATGCTTTTAAGAGCACAAAACCTTGTGGGCTACAGAAATTATGCTGATGATCTTGCCCGGGCTTTTGTGGAGCGAACAGCTGAAAACGGCCTGGACATTTTCAGGACATTTGACGCTTTGAACGACTATCGTAACTTCGAAACGGTGGTCCGCGTTATTAAAGAATGCGGGAAACATTTTCAGGGTTGTATCTGCTATACCATGACCGAGCCGAGGATGGGCGGAGAAGTTTACAATATCGACTACTATGTGAACAAGGCCAAGGATCTCGAGGCCATGGGGGCCGACAGTATTTGTTTAAAGGATATGGCGGGGCTCATTTCCCCCTATGATGCGTATGAAATCATCAAGGCATTAAAGGCGGCGGTGAAACCTCCCATTCACCTTCACAGCCATTTTACTTCCGGGATGTCTCCGATGAGCCATTTAAAGGCCATCGAGGCCGGCGTCGATATCATAGACACCTGCATGTCGCCCTATGCCTATCGGACATCTCACGCAGCTGTAGAACCCCTGGTGATGACGCTGCTGGGCACCAACCGCGACACAGGATTCGATATCAAACAACTGGCGGAAATCAACGAAATACTGGAAAAGAAAGTGATGCCCAAGTATAAACACCTGCTGGACGATTCCAAGGTGTCAATCATCGATATCAATGTACTGTTGCACCAGACACCGGGCGGGATGCTTTCGAATCTGGTGAACCAGTTAAGGGAAATGGATGCTTTGCATAAGATCGATGAGGTTTACAAAGAGCTTCCCAGGGTCAGAAAAGAACTGGGGCAGATTCCTCTGGTAACGCCCACCAGCCAGATTGTCGGCATACAGACCGTCAACAATGTTCTCTTTGACGATGATGAAGAGCGCTACAAGATGATTACCGGCCAGGTCAAAGATCTGTGTTACGGTTTATACGGCAAGACCGCCATACCCATAGATCCTGAAGTTCAAAAGAAAGCGCTGAAGGGCTATGAAAGGGGAGAAGAACCGATTTTCTGCCGGCCTGCAGAAGTTTTGGAGCCGGAGCTTGAACAGGCTAAAAGTGATACCAAAGGCCTGGCCCAGGACCTGGATGATGTTGTTTTGTATGCCATTTTTCCTGTTACAGGGAAAAGATTTTTGAAATGGAAATATGGCAAGGAAGATCCGCCTCCGGAAGTCAGGCCCCGAACGCTGGAACAGATCAAAGAAGAAGAAGAGCTGGTTAAACTGGCAAAACTCGGCCGGCTGGTTAAAAAAATTGAAAAGAAAGGCCCGCCCAAGACCGATTCTCTGCGGACATTTAACGTGTTTGTGGATGACGAATACTTTGAAGTCGGTGTGGAAGAACCCGGTGGATCGCCGATCATCAGTTATGTCCAGCAAATGCCAGCCGGAGTTCCGGTTTCAGCGCCTGCACCTGTTTCGCCTGCAGCAGCGCCGCCACCCCCTAAACCCGCACCGCCTGAACCTACAGCACCTGCAGCACCGGCACCGGCTCCACCCAAACCGGCAGCGCCTTCGGCTCCCGCACCTGCCGATGTTGATGGCACACCCCTGAAAGCGCCCATGCCCGGGATGATCATTAGATATTCAAAGCAGGTGGGAGATGCGGTAAGCAAAGGGGATACGGTGGTCATCCTTGAAGCCATGAAGATGGAAAATGCCCTTCAGGCGCCTGCGGACGGGACCATAAAAGCAATTAATTATTCCAGCGGAGATTCCGTAGCCAAGGATGATGTGCTGTGTGTTATTGGCTGAAACATCTGATCACAATTGGAATGTTGGAATACTGGAATAATGGAGTAATGGGCTTTGGGGAAAATGGGAATTTGGAGTATTGATGAAATCCGTCTTGACTATGCAGTAAAAAATCATAAATAATAAAATTCCTTTAGAAATCAATATTCCACTATTCCATCATTCCATTATTCCATATATGAGGCGAAAAGACCAAGCCCCAATAAATTAGTTTATTTACAGTATGTTGTAGAATTTCCGAGACATTCAACTATAAAGGGAGAATTGGTTTAATGAAGATCCACGAATATCAGGCAAAAGAGTTGTTCAAAAAATACAATATTCCTATTCCGGAGGGCGGTGTTGCGTTCAAACCGGAAGAAGCTCACGGAGTTGCCGAAAACCTGGGCCGATTTCCGGTTGTTGTAAAAGCCCAGATCCATGCCGGCGGCCGGGGTAAAGGCGGCGGTGTTAAACTTGCAGGGTCCATGGATGAAGTCGGGAGCGTTGCCGGCGATATCGTTGGAATGAACCTGGTAACACACCAGACCGGTCCTGAAGGGAAGAAGGTCAGAAAAGTGCTCGTGGAGCAGGGGTTGAACATTTTAAAGGAGCTCTATTTGAGTATTATTCCGGACAGAGAAACCGCTAAGGTAGTTATCATGGCCAGCGAGGCCGGTGGAATGGATATCGAAGCGGTGGCTGCTACAACTCCTGAAAAGATCATCAAGGTGTACATCGATCCCCTTATGGGGATTCAGCCGTATCACTGCCGACAGGTTGCTTTTGGTCTGAATATGGCGCCGGCAGTCATGAAACCGTTTGTTTCAATGCTTTCAAGTTTGTACCGGCTGTTTATGGATTATGATTGCTCGCTGGTGGAGATCAATCCCCTTGTCATCACCACCGATGAGACGGTGATCGCATTGGATGCCAAGATCGACTTTGACGACAATGCGCTCTATCGTCATAAAGATATTATTGAATACCGTGATATAGACGAGGAAGAACCCCTTGAGGTCGAAGCATCCAAATTTAATCTCAACTACATCAAGCTGGAAGGCAATGTCGGGAATATGGTCAATGGCGCAGGTCTGGCCATGGCGACCATGGACATTATCAAGCTTGCGGGTGCGGAACCGGCCAACTTTCTTGATGTGGGGGGCGGGGCCAGTGCCGAGATGGTTGAGAACGGCTTTCGAATCATGCTCAGTGACGAGAATGTCAAAGGAATTCTGATCAATATTTTTGGCGGGATTCTACGCTGTGACGTGCTGGCAAAAGGTGTTGTCAGTGCGGCGGAAAAAATCGGGATCAATGTTCCTGTAGTTATACGGATGGAAGGGACCAATGTGGAGGAGGGCCGGAAGATTCTGGCCGAATCCGGGCTCAATCTTATTACCGCTGCCGACATGAAGGACGCGGCAGAGAAGGTCGCACAGTTTGTTGCGGATAAATAAAAACCGTAACATGATTGTTTTTTGAAAAAGGATCGCTTCACATATAATTAAATTTTTGCTGAAAGAGCTCGTGAATAAGGGCTCGTAATGAAAAATTACAAGACATCGAGGAATGAAGAATGAGCATATTTGTTGACAAGAACACACGTCTGTTGGTTCAGGGAATAACAGGAAAAGAAGGACAGTTTCATGCACGGCAGTGTATTGATTACGGAACGAATGTGGTTGCCGGGGTAACGCCGGGCAAAGGTGGCCAGAAAATGGACGATGTGCCGGTATTCAATACCGTCAACGAAGCTGTGGAGCAGACAGGCGCAAACTGCAGCATGGTTTTTGTCCCGCCGGCATTTGCTGCCGATGCTGTTATGGAGGCGACAGACGCAGGTGTTGAACTTGTCGTTGCCATAACCGAAGGCATCCCGGTTATGGATATGATGAAAATAAAAAATTACATGGAGGGTTCGGCGTCCCGACTCATCGGTCCCAATTGTCCGGGGATCATTACGCCGGGACAGTGCAAGGTTGGAATCATGCCCGGACCGATCCATACGCCGGGTGGACCCATCGGCGTTGTTTCCAGATCCGGAACCCTGACGTACGAGGTGGTGCACCAGTTAACCCTTAAGGGCATCGGTCAGACCACCTGCATCGGTATCGGCGGGGATCCTGTAAACGGCACCAACTTCATTGACTGCCTGGATGCATTTGAAAAAGATTCCGAAACCACAGGTATTGTTATGGTCGGAGAGATCGGCGGAACTGCCGAAGAGGAAGCATCTGACTTTATAACCCAGCATGTCACAAAACCTGTGGTAGGATTTATTGCCGGTCTGACCGCACCTCCCGGAAGACGCATGGGCCATGCGGGCGCCATTGTCAGTGGCGGCAGCGGAACCGCTCAGGGAAAAATTGATGCCATGAAGTCGGCGGGAATTCATGTCTGTGAGAATCTCGGTATCTTTGGGGAGTTGTGTGCAGAGGTTTTTAATTAATGCATGAAATGGGTATTGCAATGCAGATTATTGAGATTGCAGTTGCTTCAATACCTGCCGATTTGAAGAATGCACAGGTTAAAAGGGTCAACTTAAAAGTCGGAAAACTGACGGCGGTAGTCCCCGAAAGTCTTCATTTTTGTTTTCAAATTGCAGTTCAGGATACCCCCCTTTGTGATGCGGAACTCAATATTGAAGAAATTTCTTTGAAGGTCAGATGCACGGATTGTAATGTTGAATGGACCGCACATGAACCGGTTTTTGTGTGTCGAAAATGCAACGGCGGCTCAGTAAAGATGCTGTCGGGCCGGGAACTGGATATCACTTCCATCGAAGTTGTCGACGAGGATGCTTAAGATGCCGGCATTAATGTATAAAAATCAAAGATGTTTTCATCACAAGGATTTCCAAAAACCTCATCATTCTCATAGCGGTGGCGGCGGTTCAGTGGGTGGCAAGAATGCAGATACCAGAGAAATAAAAATCGTTCGTAAGATTTTGGATGTTAATGATACGATTGCGCAACAGAATCGTAAACTGTTTCGGGAAAAAGGCGTTTTTGTCATCAACGTCATGAGTTCACCGGGATCCGGGAAAACCGCTATCCTCGCAAAGACATTGTTTCATGTCACGCAAAAAATCAGGTGTGCCGTCATTGTCGGAGATATTTGTACTTCAAATGACGCTGACCGGCTTGCCGGTTTCGGTGCACCGGTGGTGCAAGTCAATACGGATGCCTTCGGGGGTGACTGTCATCTGGCGGCCCATGTGATTAAAACAGCGGTCGACAACTTTAACCTGGATGAAATTGATCTTCTAATTGTAGAAAATCTTGGAAATTTGGTTTGTCCGGCCGAGTTTGACATGGGTGAGAATTTGCGAATCGTTGTTCTGAGCGTCACCGAAGGAGAAGACAAGCCTTTGAAATATCCTTTGATGTTTCGTGTGTGTGATGCAGCTTTACTCAATAAAATCGATTTGCTGCCGTATCTTGATTATGACAGAGAAGCCGCAGTTCAAAATATCCTTAAAGTCAATCCCCAAATGCAGATTTTTGAAACATCCGCGAAGACAGAAGAGGGCTTTGATTCCTGGATCGAATGGCTAAGACAACAGCTGCAAGGCAAGTTGAAACATTTGAAAAAGTAACGTTTTCGTCAAATTAAAGTTTGAAATCCGGGCCAATGTTTATATAAGGTGTACCTGACGGACAGAGATGATATTTGGCAGTTTACTTAAATCATGAATAACTTCTTCGTCTGGTCTGCCGGGGTGTCGATGTTTACCAGACAGATGGCCCGGTCGCCGCGTCTTCCAAGTTGAAAACGGGCGATATTGATATTATGGCGACCAAGGGTTGTTCCCACATTCCCGATGCCACGAATAAGCCTCAAGCGTGAAAGTCTACACTTGATCTGCTTTGATTTCGTGTCGTGAAATAAAGCGGGTTTCCTAAAAAAACAAGTGAAATTCTCGATTCTCCATATATAGACCAAATTCCATCAACTAAAAGCAGTCCTTTTGATAATGAAAGTCCCTTGACAAACAAAGCTCTTTTTTGATAGTTTTTTGGTTAAAAAAGAGGTATGTTTTAGCCATGCTTGAACGAACTGCTGAAAAATATTTAAATGACTGGCATCGAAAAAAACGCAGAAAACCGCTGGTGCTCAGGGGCGCCCGTCAGGTCGGCAAATCCACCCTGGTGCGGCGTTTTGCGGAAAAAAACGGTCTTGTTTTAAATGAAGTCAACCTGGAACAGCATCTGTATCTAGACACTATTTTCAAATCCCTGGATATGGATGCCATTATCAGAGAGCTGGACGCCCTGGTCGGCAAAAACATCCAGGCCCCCGGTGCGGTTCTGTTTCTGGATGAAATTCAGGCGACCCCCCATGCCATCCAGGCCCTTCGATATTTTTATGAAAAAAAACCCGAATTGCCCGTTATTTCCGCCGGCTCCCTGCTTGAATTTGCGTTGGCCGACCACCATTTTTCAATGCCTGTCGGTCGGATCGAGTACTATCATTTGGGGCCGATGACTTTCAGGGAGTTTTTAACATCCGTTGAACCCGGGTTAAACCGGTATCTTTCGGAATTCCGGATCAATAAAAGCATACCCGTGACAGCCCATCAAAAATTGATCAAACGCCAGCGGGAATTTTTATTCGTGGGCGGGATGCCGGAAGCTGTCTATGCATTTGCCGAAGAAAATTCTTTGATGGAAGTCACGGCAGTTCACCGCTCCATTACCGAGACCTATCAGGATGATTTTTCCAAATACGCCAAACAGAAAGATCTGGCCTTGATGCAAAAAGTGTTTCGGCAGATTCCGAGAATTATCGGGCAGAAGGTAAAATACAGCAACATATCAAAAGAAGACAAATCCAGAAATGTGAAGGCCGTGATCGACCTGCTGGTCAAGGCGCGTGTCTGCCATCAGGTGTTTCACAGCCATTGTTCCGGAGTGCCGCTGATTGCCGATATCAATGAAAATGTCTATAAAATGCTGTTCATGGATGTGGGCATGGCCGCCTATCTTACCGGGCTGGATTGGATTGCGCTGCAGGCATTGGACCACAATGCGCTGGTTAATGAAGGCAAACTGGCGGAACAGTTTGTCGGCCAGCATTTATTAAATCCGTTCGAACCGCCGCGCTTAACCTATTGGCTGCGGGAAGCAAAATCAGCCAATGCGGAAGTGGACTATGTAACTGCAACCGGCAACCAGGTAATCCCCATTGAAGTCAAAGCCGGTAAAAGCGGTGCGCTCAAATCCCTGCAACAATTTGCGTTAAACAAAAACGCGGTGCTGTGCGTTCGTTTTGACCTCAATCCCCCTGATATTCAGCATATAACCCATGCGGCGCGTTTTGACAGCGGCAGCATCCCGGTATCTTACACGCTGCTGTCGCTTCCCCTTTATATGGCGGAAGAGCTGCCGCGGATCTTGGACATACTTCGATTGGACAAAGGAGCTGAAAACGCAAATGATTCTTAGTATTGAACCGCCTTCGGTTCGGGTTCCGGAATTTTAATCCCAATAGAGAGATAACGCTCCACGACGGCGCATATCTCTTTCCAACCGACTGAAACTTGTGCTTAAGCACCCGTAAGCCTTAGCCGTGCCTGAGTTATAGAGAAAAATTCGTCATTAAAATATCCTATCGATTTATTTAAGATTTAATTTCGTTCGGCTCGGTCTAACGCGTGCTAAAGCCCTTTAAACAGTCAGTCGGTTTTCAAGAGAAACACGCCGTCGCTTCGCTAAACCGAAATCAAATGCGTTTACCCTGTTACTAGTCTGCCGGGGTGTCGATGTTTACCAGACAGATGGCCCGGTCGCCGCGTCTTCCAAGTTGAAAACGGGCGATATTGATATTATGGCGACCAAGGGTTGTTCCCACATTCCCGATAACACCCGGTTTGTCAATATTCTGAATAACAATCATCCATCCTTCCGGGATGGCGTCCAGATATATTTCTCCAATCTTTACGAGTCTCGGATATTTTTGTTCATATATTGTTCCCCAGATTTCGTCGATCTCTCCTTCATGACCTTCGAGTTTCATCCGGATCAAACTGGTAAAATCATGCTTTGTCGAACTGATGGTTTCATGGACATGAATCCCCTTGTCCTGGGCAAGGGCCGGTGCGTTGACATAGTTTACCGGCTTGTCGGTAAAAGAACCAAGGAGTCCTTTAAGGGCGGCATGGGTTAGCGGCCGTGTGTCCAATTTGGATACATTTCCACTGTAACTTATGGTGATATCATGAATTTTTCTGACAAGCTGTCCCAACAAGGACCCCATTTTTTCAGTCAAGTCCAGATGGGGGCGGAGCTGATTCATCACCTCCATGGGAAGCGACGGAAAATTGACGGCATTGGTAATGATGCCGTCTAAGAGATAAGCGGTCATCTGGTTGGCAATCATCTCTGCTACTTTTACCTGGGCTTCGCCGGTACTGGCGCCCAAATGAGGGGTAAAGATGACATTTGGATGCTGGAGTATGGAAAGATTCGGCTCCGGAGGTTCCTGTGGAAAAACATCGAGTGCTGCACCCGCGACATGCCCGCTTAAAATGGCTTGGTAAAGATCATCGATTTTAACGACTTCTCCCCGGGAGCAATTGATTATTCTTACGCCCTGTTTCATTTTATCGATGGTCGTTTCATTGATCATGCCCACCGTTTCCTGGAGGCTCGGCACATGCAGTGTGATAAAATCTGAGCGCTGAAAAAGTTCATCCAGAGAAACAAGTTCAACATCAAGGGCTTTTGCCGCTTCCTCGCTAACATAAGGGTCGGCTGTAATAACCATCATTTTCAAACCTTTAGCCCGATCCGCCACCACCCTGCCGATGTGTCCAAGGCCAACGATTCCCAATGTTTTTCCGGTTATTTCAATGCCTGCCAGCTTCTTCTTTTCCCATTTCCCTTCGCGAAGGGATGCCGTTCCCTGGGGAATGTTCCTGGCAAGGGCGAGCATGAGAGATACGGTATGCTCTGCAGTGGTAATCGTATTCCCACCTGGCGCATTCATAACAACCACACCCTGTTTTGTGGCCGCCTGCACATCGATATTGTCGACCCCTATGCCGGCCCGGCCGATAACCTTGAGTTGCTCGGCATTTGTCAATACCTCTTCTGTGATTCGGGTTCCGCTTCTAATCGCAAGGCCATGGAATTCACCGATAATCTTAGACAAGACCTTTGGATCGGATGTTGCTTTGTCATTATCGACGACAACTTCTATTTTTCCGGTTGCTTCAAGTATTTTTTTTGCAACAGGGGACATGTTGTCCCTGACCATTACTCTAAACATAACCCACTCCTATTTGATTTTTTTCCAGAAAGGAGACAACTCCCGAAGCCGTTCAATGATCGGCGGAAGCTTTTCAATGATAAAGTCGATTTCTTCTTCAGTATTGTATTTGCTTAGGCTGAAACGGATCGAACCGTGGGCTGCGGTAAAGGGTACACCCATGGCGCGTAAGACATGCGAAGGTTCCAGGGAACCGGATGTGCAGGCCGATCCGGATGATGCACAGATTCCAAATTCGTCCATCATTAAAAGGATGGATTCACCTTCGACATATTCAAAGGCTATGCTGGTGGTATTGGGTAGGCGATTGTTCCTGTCACCGTTAATTATGGTATTGGAAACGCGCTTTAAGATTTCGTTTTCAAGTTTATCTCTAAGCTGTTTAACCTGGTTGTTATTATCCGACAGATGGGCGGCGGCGAGTTCACAAGCTTTTCCCAACCCGATAATGGAGGCGACATTTTCGGTCCCGCCTCTTCGGCCTTTTTCCTGATGGCCGCCGATTATAAAGGGTGTATACTTGGTTCCCCTGCGAACATAAAGGGCGCCAACGCCTTTTGGCCCGTGAAGCTTGTGCCCCGAGAGGGAAAACATGTCGATGTCGATAGCTTTGAGATCTATTGGAAATTTCCCCACAGCCTGTACAGCATCCGTGTGGAATACAATTCCTTTCTCCCTTACAACCTTTGAAATTTCTTCGATGGGAAAGATAACCCCTGATTCATTGTTGGCCCACATGATGCTGACCAGAGCGGTATCATCGCCAAGGTTCTCATACAGATAATCCAAATCCAGACGCCCTTTGCGGTCTACGGGCACAAATGTTACCCGATAGCCGTTCTTGGACAAATATTCATAAAGATTTTTGACTGCAGGATGCTCCACCCTGGAGGTTAAGATATGCTTTTTGTCAGGATTCGACAAAATCACGGACCGTATCGCAGTGCTGTCACTTTCCGTTCCGCAACTGGTAAATATGATCTCTTCAGAAGAAGCTCCTAGAAGTGAAGCAATTCGTGCCCGTGCTTCAGTTATCTTGTGTTCCACCTTTCCGCCAAAAGTATGCATACTCGACGGATTGCCGTAGAATTCATTAAAATATGGGAGCATTTCTTCCAGGACTTCCGGGGAAACCTGCGTCGTGGCATTGTTGTCTACATAAATTTCACTCACGATTGCACCTCCTCCACCAGAAGCTCAGGTGTAACCAATTCCCTGAGCTTTGACTCAACATAATGCTTGAGGGTAATTTGGGATGCGCTGCAGGTGGCACATGTTCCTTGAAGTTTCACAAGAACATTGTTTCCATCCACGTCCACAAGTTCAATATCACCGCCGTCTTTTTTCAGTGCCGGTTTGATTTCACGCTCCAGAGTTTCTTCAATCAGTTTTATTTTTTGGATATTGGTTAAGCGTATGACTTTTTTCTTGGCCGGTCGTTCCTTGCCGAGGGACGTATCGATAATTTCCTGAATTTTCTCATGGCAGCTTTCGCATCCACCGCCGGCCTTGACATAATTGGTTACATCCTCAATAGTTTTCAGGGCGTTTTCTCTAACAGCACGTTCAATTTCAAGGTCGGTTACACCGAAACATTCACAAACAATCTCACCTTCTACCTTTTTTTCAGCTTCTCCACGATAATTTCCAATGGCCTTTTCAAGGGCGTCACGTCCCATTACCGAACAGTGCATTTTTTCTTTTGGAAGACCGCCGAGAAAATCTGCAATATTTTCATTGGTAATTTTTTCCGCTTCCTCCAGAGTAAGGCCCTGGATCATTTCTGTCAGGGCTGATGAGGATGCAATGGCGCTTGCACATCCAAAGGTTTGGAACTTTGCATCCTTAATCCGTTCATTTTCATCCAATTTTAAATAGAGGGTCAGAGCATCTCCGCATGCCAGAGACCCGACTTCTCCGATTCCGTCGGCATCCTCAATCACACCGACGTTGCGGGGATTGAGGAAGTGATCTTTTACCTTATTTGTATATTCCCACATGATATCCTCCCATATCTTATTTTGTATTATTGATTAATGGCTAAATGTTAATCATTATTATTAGAAAAGAAAAGCTTTTCATAAAAAATTGTGCCCAAGTCCACGGATCACCCGAAGGCTTATGGGGCTATTTTTTCCGGTTTGTTTGCGATCAATAAGGGTACAAGGTTTGCCGTCATGGTTTCTGGTTTTTTCCGGAAGTGCTCTGGAGGGCATTCAAAGCGAAGTAAACATAGTGAAAGCCGGAGGTTGTGGTTAGACCGGCCGTAATCCAGATCATCGACGATTTGAAAATATAAATTCCCGAAATTTTCGGATCAAGAAGTATTAAAAAAATGGTCAGAGACTGAAAAACCGTTGTCCATTTGCTGACAAGGCTCGGTTTGATTTCAAATGGTATGCGCATTAATGTAAAAACAGCGATTCCTGTTACGATCAAGATGTCACGGCTCAGTACAATGATCGTCAGCCAAGCTGGAATTATCTTTAATACAGCCAGGCTTACAAAAGCCGACGCCAACAAAAGCTTATCTGCGATGGGGTCAAGATAGGCGCCCAATGCGCTGTGTTGATTGAAGTATCTTGCCAGCAGACCGTCCAAACCGTCACTGATGGCTGCAATGGTAAAAACCAGCAGTGCAAATTGGAACATACCTTTTACAAGATAAATTACAAAAAGAGGGGTAAGTAATATCCTGCTGACAGTGAGTATGTTTGGAATGTTTATGTTCAATAATTTGTTGCCCATCCAAAATGAAAAAAATTCATCTTAGCATTCTGTTATCAAAGCCTTTTCGGCCTAACCAGGGACAAGTTGAATTTTCAAGTGATTGTGTGAAACCTCATAAATGTTAATACCGATCGATTCAAAGGTTTTCAGCATCAAGGCATCCGCAAGCGTTTTGGCATCTCCTTGAAATTCGAGGGTAATGGTGACTTCATCCACTTTCATTTCCTTGGTCTGTACATTCTTTACACCAGACATTTGAGTTATGATACGACGAAACTTTTCAAAATTCACGAGGTTATCCGTGCCTTCGACAATGACCTCCACAAGGTTGTATTGCTGTTCGTCTTTTTGCCAGGCATAAACGATTTGAGAGGCGAGCGCTTCACCTGCGAGTGATCCGGCGTCGAAGAGTGTATCCCGGATTCCCGCTGTTTCATCGGTATTTGTGGTTACAGAGCTCTGCATTGTGGCGGCGATTTCTTCCCCTGTATCTGTCCGAATTGCACGTGCTGATACGATACTTTTAAATGATCTGATGTTTTGTCCCATGATATTCGGCGTCCTTTCTGCAACCGACATGCCGATGATGACCACATCTGCCTGTACTTTGAGGCCAAGGTTAACCGCCTGATGGTCGTTCAGATCAGGTTTGTCATAGGTGTGATCATCGAAGGTATTTTTAGGAATCTGTCGAAAGTCGATGATTGGAAATCCTTTGTTTTCCATTGTTTTTAAAAGCGTGCTTACGGATATTGCTTTTTTTAAGTTCGGTTTTTGTCCCCACCAGTATGTGGGTGAAAGGTCTTTAATGTTCTGTTCTGAGATTAAAACCAGAATTTTCGGTAAGAATTTTTCGCTCAATAAGATCCCGGCATCCGACAAAAATATTTTCAATCTGCTCGTAAAAACGTTTGCTTCCACCACAACTCTGTATGTTTGTTTAAGCGGTAGTTCCGCCAGCACTCTGTAACCCTGAACGAATTTACCGGTTTGGCCATTGAGGAGATCGTTAAATGTTTGAAAATTTCGGGCCAGAGATTCCGGCGGCAAAAGTTCCACCGCGACATCCTCTACGGCGGAGACCAGACCGTTTGCAATTGCTTCTTCCCTTGCTCTGGCGGAATTTTTACCATGGATTTTACCGGTCCCTATCACTACGATTGTTTTTGTGGAAATCTGGTTTTCTGCCTGAACATTTTTAGACGGGGTAAAGACAACCGAAAGGAAAAACATTAAAAAAATGAATCTGATAACGGTGTTAAAAGATACAGACATACCTTTTTTACCTCCGAACCGGGTGAAATGATTTATAAATGAATTTAATAACAATAACACATTTATACTTTGCGGGCTAAAGTATAATCCGCAATACTCAAAAGGATCTCTTTGGTTGTTGAGTTTTTAAAGGTCTCCAATGCATTCTTTGCATTTTTGACATATTTTTGTGCAACCTTTTCAGTATATGTTTGACCGCCGAATTTTTTCATGATTGCGATCAATGTTTCGAAATCTTCCATGGAAAAGTCTTTATTCTTTATTATTTTTTCCATCTGGATTCGGTCTTTCGTATCCGCCGATTTGAGTGAATATATCACCGGAAGGGTCAGTTTCCCTTCTTTAAGATCTGCCCCCACCCTTTTTCCAAGAGCAGGGGTGTCTTGTGAATAATCGAGAAGGTCATCGACCATCTGAAAAGCGATTCCGAGATTGAACCCATACCCCGCCAGAGCGTCCTCCTTTTCTTTGGATACCCCGGAAATGAGGGCACCGACACGGCATGTCCCCTGAAAAAGAACAGCGGTCTTGCGCCGTATGATCTCCATGTACTCCTTTTCAGTTAGATCTATGCATCCCTTCTTCATCAGCTGATGAATTTCACCCTGG
>JAFCZV010000486.1 GCA_019314155.1 Deltaproteobacteria bacterium | reverse complement strand
AAACATACAGAGCCGGCATCTCACCTTCTCTTCTTGCAGATCAGATGATGGAATTCTCTGATGAAAGGGGTTTTTCCGACTACATGGTGCCAGGCTTTGAGCACGGCATCGGATTGCTTGGCGATGAATGGCGAATCGGTCTGAATGACGGCCCCTTCCCTTACTCGACAAACCCGGATCATGTATATCAAAAAAACGAACTCCTGATCTGCGCAATGCAGTACGCATGCCCTGATGAAGATATTGGATTCCGATATGAAAATCCAATCATCATACACGAAGACCGGTGTGAGGAGCTTTCAAAATTCAGACTCAGCGTAGACGAAGTCGTTTAATAATGATGGCGTCGTAACAAGTCGAGATTCATAAAAGCGCCATTGTAAGCTTTTCTCCATAATAATGCCGCCAATTGCTATAAATATTTTTCAAACAACTACAAAACGCTAAAATTAGCTCTTTGACAACAAAAAATATGTCGCCCAGGTCGGATTTGCTGCGTCTACTGCCTTTTGAGTCATGGTTTATTGCCATCCAGATCGCAGCTGCCCGTAGCAGGTTGATACCAAGGGCTTTTAATGTGGCGCAGTATCGAACTGCTTTAAGCCCTCTGACTCGAAGCTGCTTGACTCCCGTTCGTCTGCTGTATTCCGACATGGTGGCTTCTGCCCCGGCTCGCCACCTGTAACGTTCTTTGAACTCGTCGGTCTGTTCATAGGTCCTTCGCCTGGCTATTCGTATCTCTTTATCTGTGTAGCGAAGGTAATGATGCTTCTTGCCTTGTTTTACCGGGCAGTTACTCTGGTCTGGGCAGTTGCTGCAATGATCAGAAGCAAACGCCGCACTGTAACGGGTTTTCTTTTTCTTTACCTTGACCGGCTCATGACCCTGCGGGCAGGAGGTTATTTTTCCTCCCTTTGTACTGTTGAAGTCTGAAAGGAGAATCGCGTTTTCTTTTTTCTGTACACCCATTGTGGGGGCAACAATTTCTACTCCAAGCTGTTCTGCTTCCTGGCAGTTGTCATCGCTGCCGTAAAGGGCGTCAGCCAAAGTTTCTTTAGGGCCAAGTCCACGTTCCTGAGCAGATTGAATAGCAGGGATTAAGGCATTGGCATCACTCTCATGGGCCTGCTCGACCTGGACATGGGTGATAAGATTTAAAGTCTTGTCCTTGGATTCTTTATCCTTGCAGTAGGTTTCCATTATTTGGACTTGATACCCTTGCCCTTTATGACCACTGTAAGCGGCATCAGGGTCGGACGGATTTTGAAGTGAGTCAGATGGAATCTCTTTTGGTTTCTTGACTTCTATTTTGGTCTCGTCTTTTGAGACTGTCAGATTGCAATGTTCTTTTAAAATTCGCTCAAGCAGCTTGTAGCTGTGCATGCCGGTTACCAGGGACTCGTCTTTGAACTGTTGAACCAGATCGAACAGATCGCTGCTGACCATGGTGAGTGTTTTTTGAGCTTTAGAAGGTTTTACCATGGAAAAGCATGCCAGGGATTTTTCAGGAAGATATTTTTCAATCAGAGTAATGCTGAGTGTTTCAAACAGTGTATTATGCTGCCGTTTAAGATTCTTTAAAAATTTGTTGATGCCGTTGACGAAAATACCAATCCGTCCCAGGCGGCGCATATTGGATTTAATATGAACAGAATCGATCCGTTGATCGTCAGTATTCACATTAAAGATTTTTGCCAGTTTGTCGGTGCCGGATTTAAATAAAGTAGACTCCAAATCATTTTCGGTGACAATGGTTCGCATGCTCCATAAAGTCTTTAGACACATATATTTGGCTGAATCCGATTCTTCGGTAATGTTGAGTGCGTAGTGCCATTGGATATTGAAGGCCAGTTGATCGACAGCTTCTTCATCTGTCAGGTCAAATGTTTGCTGTAGGACAAGAGCGCCAAAGACTGTGTAAAGTTCTTTAGTTGGTCGTCCAAAATCTGACCTGAAAAAAGGGGCAAGTTTTCTAACCGGAAGTTCAGGTAAGATTGCTCGTTTAAATAATCCCGGCCAGGACCGCTCGAGCATTTGTCGCCTTTTGGTGCTTAGAAAACCCCAGGGATCGAAAAGTTCCATCTGTTTGTGGTCTTTTATGTGAATCATGCTTTTTCCTGTAACCTATTGTTTATGTTAGGTTACAATTAGCATAGATATAAATAAAAAGCAAGCAAAAAATTAATAAAAATTATTTATATTCAGATAGTTAAACTAATTTTTGACTTTTTACGAGTTTATCATGTATTGATAAAAAAAAATTATCCGGTGATAGCCTTATGCAAACAAAAACGGCAGGTGATTTTATTCACCTGCCGT
>JAFCZV010000485.1 GCA_019314155.1 Deltaproteobacteria bacterium | reverse complement strand
AGGCGCATTTGAAGATTTCCCTTTCGGACCTGAAGTAATGGTTTATAAAGTTATGGGAAAAATGTTTGCACTTGTTTTTTGGGGTGAATCGTCATTACGAATAAATCTTAAATGCGATCCTGATCTTGCCATGCATTTTCGTGACGGCTCAATACCCGATGATGAAATTCATGTAATGATTGATGATTCATATAGTTTGGTGGTTAGAGGCTTAAAAAAAACTGATAGAAAAAACTTGGCAATGATAAATTGAAAGGAGAATCAATGAATGCTGAGGTGTTGGGTATTTCCGGGAGTCCTATAAAAAACAGTAACACAGATAGACTTGTTAAAACCGTATTGGATGCAACCGGACTAGAATCCGAATTTGTAAAACTTAGCAAAATTAACGTCAGGCCTTGTCTTGCCTGTAAAAAATGTGTTCCGGACAACGTCTGTAAAGTTAGAGATGACTTTCCGGAACTTGCAGAAAAAATCAAGAAAGCAAAGGCGTTAATTATCGGTGCATATATTCCCTATGGACAGATAGACGGTTTCACAAAAGCGCTTCTTGAAAGATTTTGGTCGCTGAGACATGTGAACAATCTGCTTAGGGGCAAACTGTGCGCAACTATTCTGACCGGCCTGATGCCCGATGCGATGGATAACGTTAATCAATCATTGGCCGCCGAGATAAGGGAATATGAACGCATGGATCTTATCGGGCAATTAACGATTAAAGGAAATATTCCCTGCCTGACCTGTGGCGAGGGGGATGAGTGCGAGATGAGCGGGCTGAAAGTGATGTATGGTCCAGATGCCAAGACATCCGATTTCGGATACTCACGAGTTGAGGATCAAAATGAAGTATGGGAAGAAGCAACACGAATCGGTCGTCTGATCGGTGAACGTTTAGGGACAACTGTTAAGGGACAAAACGCTATATAACCAACTCTTCCTTCGGAACAAAAAGCCACGTCCGGTGAAAAGCAGCGTTACAGATACCTGGTACTTTTCCGAGAGGTAGATGTTGGGGAAGCGAGCGAGCCTTTTAGGTGAGCTCGCGGAGCCTGCAATGTATCCAACATTTTAACAGTGGGTTCAGAACCTGTGATATCGTTTTTTAATAAGGGCAAACTTATTTCGCTGGGTTTTGCCTTTTTTGCATTTATGTAAGAAATAAGATATATGTAATGTGAATGAAGATGCTTGAACTTTCGATCTTGGCAAGATATTCCAAGAAAAAAACAGGGCATAATTTTTGTGATATCATATTACCGTATCACAATTACTAGAGAATAAAGATAGTTGCAAGGTATCACAGTTTGTAAGAATTATATTTCTACAAGGTACTGCACAAAATCGCAACTTCCTTCCAAGATCACAAGCCTGAATGCCAGCCTGAAAATCCTTGACGCATAGTCAAAATTCCACCGGGCAGCTATTTTAGAACCTGTCTTGCTCTATTTTGTTTTTTCTTATATAAATGGAGAAAATAGCGAGTGCGATTTCAGATAAATCGTCGGCGAAAATAATACGACAAGGAATTTCATGACTGGCGAGACAACTCCTCTTCCTCTCTTACGCACCAAGCTGCACCGGCCGCCAGTGATCGCTGATCACCTTCACCGGCAGCGTTTGCTGGATTGGCTTAACAAACGACTGGATCGACCTCTGACTCTGGTTTCGGCACCGGCCGGTTACGGCAAGACCACCCTGATCAGCTGTTGGCTGGAGTCGCTTGATATTCCCAGTGCCTGGTTATCCATAGACGAGGCCGATAACGATCTTCATCTTTTCCTTTCCTACTTTCTGGCGGCTGTTCAAACAGTTTTCCCTGAAGTCGGCCAAGAAATCCAGACCATTTTAAAAGGTCAGGAATTGCCGCCCCTACCAGTCCTGGCCGGCCACCTGATCAATGAACTGGATAAGATCGACCAGGCCTTTATCCTGACCATTGATGATTATCATGTCGTTCAAAATAAAGCCATACATGAGCTTATCAAGGAAATCTTAAAGCATCCACCGCATGCAATGCACCTTGTATTGGCGAGCCGGATTGATCCACCGCTGCCAATGTCCACATTACGTGCCAAGGGGCAGATGACAGAAATTCGGGTAAGGGATCTTCGTTTCTCACGTAAAGAGACAGCTGAATTCCTGAAGCAGATGCTTGGAACGACGATAGAAGAAAGCATCGTTTCAACATTTGCAGAAAAATCAGAAGGTTGGGTTACTGGTTTGCGTCTGGCTATTCTGTCACTGCGTCACACTGATGATATAGAGCGTGTCGTAGCCGGCCTGCCGGAAGCTAATCGTTATGTTTTGGATTATTTCGTCGAGGAAATTCTTTCCCAGCAACCGACAGCCATACAGGATTATCTGTTAGCAACCTCAATTTTCGATCGTTTTTGTGCCCCGCTTTGCGATGTGGTTTGTATTTCAGATACGGCCTCGGGCGACTGCGAGATAAACGGTCAGGAATTT
>JAFCZV010000075.1 GCA_019314155.1 Deltaproteobacteria bacterium | reverse complement strand
TTTTACAGAGGGAACCGGATCGGGTTGATGGGGCCCAACGGCAGCGGGAAAACGACCCTCTTTCACATTATCATGGGTCTGTTAAAACCATCTTCCGGATCCATCGAGATATTCAATCGCCCCGTAAAAACGGAAAAAGATTTTATACGGGTCCGTGAAAAGATCGGTCTGCTTTTTCAGGATGCGGATGATCAGTTATTTTCACCGACGGTCTTGGAAGATGTCGCCTTCGGCCCTTTGAATATGGGCAAGTCCCGGGATGAAGCCATGGATATTGCCCGCAGCACCTTAAACTTTTTAGGCCTTACCGGTTTTGAAGACAGGATCACCTACAAACTGTCCGGGGGAGAAAAAAAGCTGGTTTCCCTTGCCACAGTCCTTGCCATGGAACCCGAGGTGCTTCTTTTTGACGAACCGACCAGCGGTCTTGATGATCGGACAAAGGCGACCCTCAAAGACGTACTGGCCGGTCTCGATCTATCCTATATTATCATATCCCATGAAATCGACTTTTTGACTGAAATCGCAAATTCTATCTATTCCATGGACAACGGCAAGATCCTTTTCGACAAAGAGGTCCATGTCCACCAGCATGTCCATGCACATCCCCATGGAGCATATAATCACGAACACACTTAGAAACCTTTGAAAAACGCCCTATCCGGGAAAGCATCTTCGACTTTTGTAACTTTTGGGTTTATTCTGCATAAAAAAAGGGGTTCATCTTCACAAATGACCCCTTTTTTCCAAATTTTCAGAATTGGTTTATGCCAATCCGGCAACCTCTTCTTTTATCGTTACCGCAATCTTAAACAGGGCAGTCAATACCAGAAAACCGATGGCCCATATGCCAAGGGCAATAAGAATTTCAGGCAATGTCGGAACATATTCATTCACATGATGCAGAGGGTTCGGTACAAATCCACCTGAGATCATTCCCAGTCCCTTGTCAATCCACGTCCCGATAAACACGGTTATACAGGCAACAACCAGAACGGTTTCGTTTTTTCGGGTTATAGGGTTAACCAGCAGAATAATCGATACCACCATCAGGATCATGGATGTCCACATCCAGGGAACCAGGGCGCTATGTCCATCCAAGCCGGCGAAGAGATATACAAGGTGATCCATATGTTCCGGTATCCGGCTGTAAAATACCACAAAAACCTCGCATAAAAAGAAGAATACATTGATGGTGATGGCATATGCCACGACCTTGGCAAGCGATTGGATTTGCTCCTTACCAGGGTTGAACCGGCTAAACTTTCTGACAATCATGCACAGCAGTATTAATAATGCCGGACCCGCAGCAAACGCCGAAGAGAGAAAGCGGGGGGCTAGAATGGCGGTCAGCCAGAAACCTCTGCCCGGAAGACCGCAGTAAAGAAATGCGGTGACCGTATGAATACTGACTGCCCATGGGATCGAAAGGTATATCAACGGTTTTAACCAACCGGCCGGGGCAACGTCATTGCGCTCGGCTTCAAGCACTTTCCAGCCAATAACGATGTTCAGTAAAAGATAGCCGTTCAACACGATCATATCCCAGAAAAGGACCGAGTTGGGTGTGGGATGCAAAAGGACATTTACAACCCGTGTCGGCTGGCCGAGATCCACAAAAATAAACAGGATACACATGGTAACCGATGCAACCGCCAGAAATTCTCCCAGAATGGTAATTCGCCCAAATGCTTTATAATTATGCAGGTAATAAGGGAGAACGACCATGACTGCCGATGCAGCCACACCGACCAGAAATGTGAACTGGGCAATATAGAATCCCCACGATACGTCCCTGCTCATGCCGGTAATTCCGAGGCCGAAACTGAACTGCCACAGGTAACAGGCAAAGCCAACGCCGATAACGGCCAGCAACGCCGCCATCCATCCATAGTATCTCTTGCTTCCTATTAGGGCCTTTTCAAGCATAACCACCTCATACAATATAAAATACTGATGGCCCAGCACCTAGGGCCGGTTTACGACGAATGGTGTAATTGTTTCTCAACATTTTTCTGACGTCTGATCCAGGATCATCCAGATCCCCGAAAGTCAGTGCACCGTTGGACGCCTCCACACAGGCCGGGATTTTCCCAACTGCCAGCCTTTCCGCACAAAAATTGCATTTTTCAACAACCCCTTTTGTCCGGGTGGGGAAATTGGGGTCGGTTTTTTTGATAAAGGGACGTGGATCTCTAAAGTTGAAACTTCTCGATCCATAGGGGCAGGCTGCCATGCAGAACCTGCAGCCGATGCATCTGTGAAAATCCATCAGCACGATGCCGTCCTCACGTTTAAAGGTCGCCTTGGTGGGACAAGCCCTGACGCACGCTGGTTTTTCACAATGGTTGCAAAGAGTCAGGAAAGATAAATGTTCGACCCTCTCATCAAGGAACTCATGTTCCTGGGTGGGAAAAGTATGTTTGAACTCTTCCGTCCAAATCCACTTGATTTCATGTCTTTTATTTTCAAGCTTCGGAACATTGTGAATTTTGTGGCAAGCCTCGATCATCGGCTTGAGATCTTCTTCTGACTCGAATTTACGGGTGTCGATGACCAGTGCCCATCGTTTCGCCGTTAGAGCATTTTCACTTTTATTGACTTCAGGCTTGGTAACAGCACCCTGCCCGCCTTCGGACGAAGCCAACACTTCCAGTGCAGGCTTTACCCCTAAACCCAGCGCTGAAATTCCAGCTATTTTTAAAAAGCATCTTCTACTGCTTTTCATCACGAAAGACTAATATTAAATTTCTTCCCACTGCTGTTTACAAATACCCTCTTGGCATCTCGTACAACCGTATCCCTCCACTCATTCAGAAGCTGCATGTGTTCCGAGGTCATGTATACTTTGGGCATCACACATTCTTTGGCGGCTTTCGCCTTTTCACTCAGCTTGGGGTCAGGCGGCGGAGCAGCCTTTCCAAGGTTGTACCAGAAAGGAAAGGTAATCAAAGCCACGAGGATACAAAGGCCGATTACAACTTTTCCTTTGTCATACATCTTCTTTTTATTCGGCATCATCCTCCTCCATTCCCGGTAGAGGTTCACTGCGCAGATCTGTGGTTCTCTTTCCTTCACCGGGGAGAATCAGTGCATTCCCCACCATCTCGTGAACGCCGGTTACTTCCACCTCAGGGACCCAGTATTCCATTGAAGCCGAAAGCGCTGCCCGATCGATGGCGCAAATACAGGACAGCATATTCACTCCGTGTTTTTCATGAACATATTTGACCGCATTGGCCCTGGGTAGCCCGCCTTGCATCCTCAATTCCATGTTTTCGCCGGCATTCAGGCCTGACCCGCTGCCACAACAAAAAGTCTGTTCCCGGATCGTGTTTACAGGCATCTCATAGAAATTATTGCATACGTTTTTAATAACGTACCGGGGCTCCTCCAGCAGTCCCATGCCACGGGACGTGTTGCAGGAGTCGTGATAGGTCACCTTCAAATGATCATTGCGGCTGGGATCCAGTTCGAGTTTATTGTGTTTGATAAGATCGGCGGTAAATTCGGCAATATGCACCATCTTGGTCGATTTGGCATTTTCAAACTTGGTTCCGGTAATGGGAGAAACCGGCTCTTCCAAAAAATCAGCCGGGCCGTTCATCGTATCCATATACTGGTGAATGACCCGCCACATATGACCACACTCTCCCCCGATGATCCATTTTACGCCCAGCCTTTTGGCTTCAGCGTACATTTTAGCATTCAGCCGTTTCATCATCTCATGAGAGGTAAAAAAACCAAAGTTTCCACCCTCGGAAGCATAGGTGCTCCAGGTGATGTCGAACCCATACTTCTCCTGTAAATAATGAAACAGCATCATGTACCCCACACAGGTATATGTGCCGGGGTCGGCAAAAATATCACCGGAAGGCGTGACAAAGAGGATTTCCGCACCCTTTCTATTAAAACTGGGTTCCACCTTTACACCGGTGATATCTTCAATATCATCGGAAAAGAAATCCATCATGTCCTTATACGCATGGGGCTGAATCCCGAGATGATTCCCTGTTCTGTAGCAATTGGCCACAGGCGTGGCAATCCAGTCTATGTTGAGGCCGATTAGATTTAAAAGCTCCCTGCCCATGATGGTAATCTCAGCCGTATCAATGCCGTAAGGGCAAAAAACCGAGCAACGCCGGCATTCTGAGCACTGAAATAGATAGTACCACCATTCTTTTAAGACATCCAGATCCAGTTCCCTGGCACCGATAATCTTTTTGAAGTTCTTTCCGATGGATCCGATAATTTTTCCGGCGGTTGTAAAATCGTTTCTGTAAACAGAACGAAGCAATTCGGCCCTTAAAACCGGCATATTTTTGGGATCGCCGGACCCGATAAAAAAGTGACATTTGTCTGCACAGGCACCGCAGCGGACACAGATGTCCATAAATACTTTAATAGATCGAAACCGGTCGAGCCGTTCCCTGAATCCTTTGGAAATTATCTCTTTCCAGTTTTCAGGCAGCTGCCAATCTTCTTCGATGGGATTCCATTGTCTTGGGTAGGGAAGGCCGACATATTCAACACTCTTTGGGTTTGCGGCATAAGAATAGATCCCCTTTTGGATGTCAACAGGGGTATCCATCCATCCCGTTCGGGAAGGTCGATAATCTATGTTTGAAAGCAATTCATCAGGTTTTGGAACATCTGACATTATTTACTCCTTTTCCTCGGGTTCCTCCGGCGTTTCCGGCGCTATCATTTTTTCCACAGGAAGATTTGCTTCTATCATTTTTTCCCTGAATTCATCTTCATAAGCGTCGTATGTATGAATCTTAACCGGGTAATTCCATGGGTTGACATGTCTTTTGGCGCGGCTGTTGTTGGCCAGATTTCTGGTGGGGCTCATAAAGATTCCCCCCAAATGCATGAGTTTGCTAAACGGGAAATATACCAAAAGAACACTGACAAAAAACAGATGGACATAAAAGACGCCGCCGATCCCTTTTATAACATGAGGGTTAAGGGTGACCAGGCTCATGGTGAATTCTTTGACGCCCACAATATCCACCTTGGTAAAATACCGCATCAGGATGCCGGTAAAGGCGATGCCAAAAATAAGAAAGAGGGGGAAATAGTCCGAACCCAGTGAAATATACTTCACCTGGGGGATAAGTATTCTTCTTAAAAATAGAAATGTTACGGCTGCCAAAAGGGCAACGCCGGACAACATGAGTCCCGGCAAGCCGATCTGCAGAAAACCGTCGAGTTTTGCCACCAATTCCACACAAGCCGGAACCGGTTCGGTAAATAATCGCAGATGTCTGAACAGCACGGTGAAAAACGCCCAGTGAAATGTCAGCGAAAAAAGCCACAGCCATTTTTCCCATTCATAGGAAATTTTGTCGCCCTCTTTTAGCTCACATTTTGTATTTCTGAACAAGGATCGAAAAAAGACAACCTCAAGGATCATCCGCACGATAACGCCGCCGGTGGTGGAAGGATTGTCAATATTGGCCGGTTTAATCCAGGGCAGGGATTTCTGTTGTCCGCACGTTGTGGGAATTCGGAAAGGCACCGGAGAACGCGCCCAGTCTATAACGCGATTGATAAATCCCAAAATGAAAATTATTAGCGCCAGATAAGGTATGATAATGCCGAAAAATACCTCGCCCCCCGGAAATTTAACACCTACATAAGCAAGCAGAAATAGAACGATGACCGCTATGAGGGAATACATGTAACTAATATTCATTATATTATTACCTCACTCGATGGCCCCATGACGACAATAGAATGGATTTCAAATGGTTCATGCTGCTTTTTTTAAAAAAGCCAGATCACAATTTTACGAAAAATCTATATATCGTTAGAAGCCTCTTTACATATATTAATATTAACCACCGACTTATCCGCCGGGATCTCACTCACCAAGCCCGCCCGCTCGAAAGCCCTGAATGTCCTGTTCTTCATCTCATTGGCTTTGAGTTCGTATATCTTCTCCCTGCATTGCATATATAGGTCAAACGCAATCAGGCTGAGTTTGTCGATTTTTGACTCAAACAACAGCAGTTCGTTGAAAAGCCGTGCTTCGGAAACTTCTTTCTGTGTATGTTTTCTGATAACATCTTTTAAAAAAAAGATGAAATTGGTGGCTTGTGAAGGGGAAAAATTCTGAACGGCTCTGATTCTGATGATCGGGTCAAGGAAGGAAGAAATGGCTTCATAATCCATATCCTCAAGGAGTTGATCAAATAATGCCTCCAATCCGCGGTAAATGGTTCTGCCGACCGGGTTGGCAAAAGGATCCTTCTGGCGTTTTAGAAATTTTGCGGTGTCGGATGGATACGTATCGATGGCCGAGACGAACCACTTTTTTAAAATGGCGGTTTTTCCTTGCGCCAGTAAATTATTCAGCCTCATATTTAGGACAGCTCCAAACTCCTAATTCTATTTGTCGATCAGAGGTCAATGATATTAATTTTTTTCTTAATCGGCAGTCTCAGGCAAAAAACAAGGATAAATACATTTAAGAGAAATCCTATAAACATTTTAAAATTTCATGTCAAGGATAAATGAAAAAAAGATGTCCAATATATAAAGTGAGGAATATTCTAAAATCCAGTAAAACCGATTCCAAACCCCACCTACAAGCACATCATCGAGGGTTCGATGCGTTTTTTTATGCCATCTTATGTATCAACGGAATGGATGATCTTTTATTAAAGGATAATTTTTTATTAAAGGGTGTACTGTTTGTGTAATTTTTTTCGAAAAACTGCGGGGAGCGCGCTCGCTGTTGCAGTGAAACACGGAAAGCGCCATTTTTTATGTGCACCGGCGCACACATTTATGTGCATGGCGGTTTGGATTTTTGGATTATATCCAGCTTACTCATCGGTGTGGATAAATTAAGGTAGTGCCCATCCAGAAAAAAATTAGTGGTTGGAAACGGGACTGTCTATACAAATATTATTTGTTCAAATTCAGACCGAATTCATTGGTTTTTGACAATAGGGTATTACGATGAATGCCAAGTTTAACCGACGCTTTTGTTCGATTTCCATCAAAGCTTTCAAGCACTTCAGAAATATATTTTCTTTCAAATATACTCACCGCTTCTTTTAAAGGTAACCCCTTGATTTCCTTATTACCGATATTAAAGGAGACATTATCTTCAAGATGGATCACCGGACCTTCGGTAATGGTAAACAATCTTTCCACCAGATTCTCAAGCTCCCGGACATTCCCGGGCCAATCGTATTTCAAAAGTATTTTAACAGCTCTTTTAGAGAACCTTTTTGGGGGTTTACCGGTCTTTTTGGAATTCAACTCCAAAAAGTGATCCAAAAGCAACAAAACATCATTTCCCCGCTCTCTCAACGGAGGTAACCATATCGGGAAAACATTGAGCCGATAATAAAGATCTTCCCGGAAATTGCCCTGTAAAATCAAGTTTTTGATACTCTTATTCGAAGCGGCCACGAACCTAACATCGACCTTGACAACCTTTGCGCTGCCCAGTCTTTCAAATTCCTTTTCCTGGATAATTCTCAAAAGTTTTGCCTGCATATTGACATCCAGAGAATCAATATCATCGAGAAAGACCGTACCCCCATCAGCAAGCTCAAGCTTTCCGATACTGGTGTCGATAGCCCCTGTAAATGCCCCTTTATTGTGCCCGAAGATTTTACTTTCCATCAGGGTCGGCGGTATGGCGGCACAATTAATCACCACAAACGGCTGTCGGCGTCTATTGCTGCGGTTATGTATGGCCCGGGCCACCAGTTCTTTGCCGGTTCCACTCTTTCCCTGAACAAGTACGGTCCCGTCGCTTACGGCAATCGTTGATATTAACTCAAAAATTTTTCTCATTTTTCTGTTTTTACCGACCATCTTTTCAAATGGGTGGTACCGTTCCAGCTCGTTTCTGAGATAGGCAACTTCTTTTACAAGGCGCCGTTTCTCTAAAGCCCGACGGATCAAGGTCAATACATCATCCACCACAAAAGGTTTAATGATATATTCATACGCTCCCAGCTTAATCGCCTTTACCGCCGATTGAATTTCATTTACAGCGGTGACCATGATAATTTCCGTATTCGGGTCTGTTTCTACAAGTTTTGGCAAAAGATCAAGGCCGTCGATATCCGGTAAAAGGATGTCGAGCAGAATCAGATCAACTGAATTTTTTCTAAAAATATCCATTGCTTCTTGTCCTGTTTCGGCCAGAAGCACATTGTACTTGTCTTTGAGAACCATATTAAACGATTGGCGGACGCCATTTTCGTCATCAACGACTAGAATTGTATCATTTTTTTTCATAGGTAATGATCCAAAAAATACTCACAAAATGGGTGGAATAAAATTTTACGAAACCATCAACAAGCTGCCGGTTGAAATTCTATTGGATCTATACAGATCCATACAGCACGATACAGCAATTTTTATGCCATGTTTTTTTTTAATCTTCCGGCCGGATCGAATTGCAAAAAGTATATGACTATATATGAACATAAAATTGAATCATCGTCAATGCAAGAGGTTTTACGACACATGCACAGAAAAATGTGCATAAATGCACATTTTTCTGTGCATGCTTAAACTTCATCCATATAATAGAATAATATTCATTGGATCGATTAAGCACCCCGGCGATCCAAACGCCGTCATGAGGTAAAAGAATGCCCAATGAATCAAGGATTTCCATCAATACCAACAGCACATTTAAAAAAATGGTTTTTGTTTCAAATCCCGACGCACTTTTGTGGCTTTGGCACGCTTTTTGACTGAAATAAAACCAAACAAACGAATTGTTAAACATCCCACATTGAAGCTCCATGCAACAAACCGAGAGAAATGCTCTCTCTGTTGCAGCTCAGTCTGAATATTTCGTGAAGAATATCGTTTTAATTATGCCAGTTGTGTCCTCTGCGTCTCTTCATTTCTATGTGGATGTTGTCGATCCTTATCAGATTTAACGTCTCGGAAGTTTACAATCAATTGACTATGCCAGTAAATTATTCGACGGGAATAACGGAATGATGGAATGGTGGGTTACGGACTGCCACCAACTTCATAAGATACATGGGCATTTTGATATTCCCAAATTGGGCAATGTTCTGATTTTCGACCCAATATTCCAGTATTCCAATATTCCAGCTTTCCATGGTCCAATTGGGCAATTCCCCTGAGTTCACAATTCACTCGCTGCATAGAAACATTTCTATCCCTAAAGGAGGACTTATCATGAAGCTAAACTTAAGCGCTTTTCTCCAATGGCGGTTTAACATTTTGATGTGCAGGATGCTTGGATGGAGAATAACTTTCTTTTACATCAGAATGCTGGGGAAATTATACTTTTTCTTTAACCCGAAAGAAAAATGGAAAATTAGAAAAGCTGTTAAAACCGTTTTTTCCGACCACAAATACAGACCTGAAATAAGATCGATTACCAAAAACATTTTCCGAGGGATATTCTCTCATTACTTTGAAAAATTTTTTAACGCCTATTCCACTGCCGGAATATTGCGAAATTTCGTTATGAACCACATGAGAAGTGAAGGCCTGGACACCATCAAACAAGGGCTTGCAAAAGGTAAAGGAATTCTTTTGATCACAGGACATTTTGGCGGCGTTGAGTTCATTCCGGCGTTTCTCGGTGCGAACAATTTTCCGGTATCCATCGTCGCAAAATTCAAATCAAAGGATTTGCGGAATGTATCGATCCAGCAGGCAAGCAATTTTTCGACAAAAATCATCGACGCAGACAAGACACCTAATGTAATACGGGCAATTTTTGATGACCTCAGGGCCAATCGAATTGTAATAACCCAGTGTGATGAAATCGATGAATGGAAACCGAGTCGTTACGACAAGCTATTTTTTCTGGGCAAACAGGTCGGTTTGGACAAAACCATTAACATCCTATCAAAAAGGTGCGGGGCCACAGTTGTTTTCGGTGTTATGCACAGAGATGATAATCATCGATATAAATTTATTACAACGTCATACGAAGAAATCGCGAAACAGTATCAGCGATCCATAAATATGTCTGTGGGAGCCATGGCGTTAAAATTTTTGGAACACTATATATACAAATATCCCGAAGAATGGTATCAGTGGAAAAAATATCCTGCACTAGATATGGTTGCGACCTCAAGTATCAAGGTTGAAGTGACGTCATCGATTCCTTTACTGGAACCTGCCATGAGGAAAGCTGCATGACAAAATATTAATGTCCTTTTTACAAACAATAAATACATAGCCTATTTTTCGATTCGTTAAAATTTGAATGATTTATATCTGTAAGGCAGCTTGAATAGAAATGAAAATAGTACTTATTAATATCTCAGGCCGACTGTCTTCTGACGGCTCCCGCCTTATTTCTGCGTTGCTGAAACGCGCTGGACACCATGTGACATGTGTATTTTTATCCAGGACAGAACCGCTTGACTATAAGCCCGAAGAGCTTGAGCCGTTAAGTGAAATACTAAAAGAAGGCGAACTCGTTATGGTTGCCGTCCACAGCAGCTATGCAATTAGGGCGATACAGGTGACCGAGTTCGTTCACCGGAAATTTCCTGGGCTAAAAGTTATTTGGGGTGGCCCTCATTGCATTTCTGTGCCTGAACTCCTGGGCTAAAAGTTATTTGGGGTGGCCCTCATTGCATTTCTGTGCCTGAACTTGGCCTTCGCTACGCCGATGGTATCTGTTTTTCGGAGGGCGACCAGGTCGTTGTTGATTTCGTTAACAAGATAGAGGCCGGTGAAAATTATTTAAATACGCCCAATATGGCTTTTAAGGTGAACGGGTTAAACAAGGTGAACAAGGCTTTAGCACCGTTTGCCGACCTCGACAGCCTTCCCTTCTATGACTACAATTTAGACGATCAATTCCTGCTTGACCAAGGCCTTTTCCAAATGACAAAAGAATTGCTCAAGGAACGTCTCGCAGGTTACCCTTATCCTGTACCTACTTTATTTTTCCTGACATCTCGGGGATGCCCTCATAGATGCTCTTACTGTAATAATTCCCGTTATATCAATTTGTTTGGCCATAATATCATGCGATTTTACAACATCGACCGTATCATTGAAGAACTCGAATATACACTGGGTCATCTTAACTTTATTGAAGTTGTAGTTTTTGGTGATGATGACTTTTTCATGAGATCCAGAAAACAGTTGGAGTATTTTGCCAATACATATAAAAAGAGAATAGGACTCCCTTTTGGAATTGCCGTGAGCGCAAATACCTATCGCAAAGAAAAGGTGGAAATACTTTTGGATTCCGGGTTGAAAGTCATTCAGTTGGGCGTACAGTCAGGAAGCCAGCGGACTCTTGATGAAGTGTATAATCGCAAGATTAAGATATCAAAGACCAAAGATGTTGTTCAGCAGATGGCATCATACCATAAGACACATGGTCTCGATGTTCTTCTCGATTTTATTATTGATAATCCTTACGAAACCCGAGATGATATTATTCAAACGTATCAATTCATTCTTGATTTGCCGTTGCATGTCAGGATTAATATATTTTTTCTGGCTTTCTTTCCAGGCACGCCAATCTATAATAAAGCTCTAATGGATGGCATCATTAAGCCTTTTAATGAAAAAGAATTTAGATTCTATACACGAAGCCACGTAACATACCAAAGAAACTATGAGACATTCCTAATTTTGTTGGCAAGATTTCTCAGGCGCCACAGGCGGCTGCGGCGATATTTTACAAAATACCCTCTGCGTGTCCTGGGAAGACATCCTGTAAGATGTATTGCATCCATCTTGCCCGAGTCATTCTATTTTATGATGAGCAAACGTGTTCAATAAACATTAAAGCAAATGGAACGAGAAACAAGCTGCATAAATTCCAGGGTTATTCTGGATTATACCAAGGAACATAATAATGGTGATCTTTCCGATTTATTGAAGAACCTTGACCCTAGAATCGATCTCTTGCCTGATCCAGAAGCCTTTTTGGAAGACCCCAACAACTGGATCTCCTGCACCGTGGTTTCCAAATTATTTAAACGGGCAAAATTGATTTTTAATGACGAGTGGGTTCCTTACAAAATTGCTCAATATGCTGTTGAGAAGACCGATCTGGGTTTTAAGAGCTTAATTGTAAAAGTTTTCGGATCCCATAGTAGAGCGCTAAAAAATGCTCAAAGGATAAATGCCAAATGGAACAAAAGCAAGGACGTGGAGCTGGTAAAAATAAAAAGAAGCGACGCCATTATTAGGTTGCACTGGAATCCCCGGATGGATGTATCTAAAGATATATGCTTGTTCAATCAAGGTGCTTACACGTTTATACCGACGACATGGGGAGGAAAGCCTCTCTCCCTTACGGAAGAAAAATGTTATTTTGAAGGCTCCCCATACTGTGAATACCATTTAAAATGGAATACAAAGAACAGATTCCAGGAGACTTTTTCACGGTTTTTCACTCCAAAATCGGTTTTAATGAAAACAATAAAGGAAATTGAGAATGACAAGAAAATTATTGAGCAAAAATACGGAGAAGTCTATCAACTGAATGTAGATCTGAATCAAAAAATCAAGCAAATAGTGGCCATCCAGGAGACCGGAAAGGCAATTCTCTCTGTACTCGATCTGGAACAACTTTTGACTGTTATAATGAACATTCTTTCAAATGTCTGCAAGATCCACCGTGCCATAATCATGCTCGTCAATGAAAACGAAAGGCAGCTTGAATATATCTACGGTACAG
>JAFCZV010000484.1 GCA_019314155.1 Deltaproteobacteria bacterium | reverse complement strand
ATCAGCTGTAAAAGCAAATACCAAAATGATTACAGAGGATGAAGTCCTTGTGATTGTCGGGCCTCAATCTTCAAAGCAGGCAATACCTGCGGGCGAAGTGGCTAATAAATATAATACTCCGATGATCAGTCCTTGGTCAACAAATCCGAAAACAACCAAAGACAGACCATTTGTTTTCAGAGGATGCTTTCTTGATCCGTTTCAGGGGCCGGTTGTTGCCAATTTCATAAAAAATGAGTTCGGATATACAAAGGCCGCGGTTTTATATGATGTCGCCAGTGACTACCCAAAAGGTCTTGCAGAGTTCTTTAAAGCGGCTTGGGAAGAGCTGAACGGTGCCGGTTCAGTGGTGGCATATGAAAGCTTTACCACTAAGGACGCCGATTTCAGTTCTCAGTTGACGAATATAATCAAATCAGGCGCCGAGGTATTGTTTACTCCGCAGTACTATAATGAAGTAGCTTTAATCGTACAGCAGGCTCATCAACTTGGATGGGATAAACCGATTGTAGGCAGCGATAGCTGGGGTTCTGCAGAAACTGTAAAACTGTGCGGGAAAGACTGCTACGGGCAGTTTTTCAGCACCCACTATGCAGCAGCAGGCGCCAAGGGAGCCACCAAGGAATTTATCGACAGGTATAACAAGAAGCACGGATATATTCCGGACGATGTAGGCGCCCTAACCTGGGATGCCATACGCCTTGTTCAAAAAGCTATTGAATCTTACGGAACGATTACCGGTGATTTGAAAAAAGACCGCCAGGGAATTCGGGACGCATTCGCTCAGATCAAAGAATTTGAAGGTATCACAGGTAATATGACCTTTACAGAGGAAGGCGATCCGAATAAATGTGCTGTTATCGTGAGAATCAGCGATGCCGGTGAGTTTGAGTTTTACAAGTCTATCTGTCCTTAAGATGGGCATGAATAGTCTATAAAGGAATATTGCATTATATCAAAGGCGGGCCAGGGCTATAAACCCTGAGCCCGCTTTTTTGAAAGAACGAGAGGAAAGCAAGATGGTATATTTCTTTCAGAACCTGATCAACGCTATACAATGGGGCAGCTTCTATGCCCTCATCGCACTGGGATACTCCATGGTGTACAGCATTATGATGCTCTTTAATTTTGCACACGGCGATATTTTTATGGTCGGGGCCTATATCGGTTTTGGCGTTGCAATGGGTCTGATGGCGCTGGCATCACTTATGTCTTTTGCTTTGCCCGGGTGGCTGATACTGGTGATGACCATTCTTCTTTCCATGTTTTTGACTTCTTTTCTGGGCATGGCCGTAGAACGTGTGGGATATCGTCCTTTGCGTGAGGCGCCGCGTGCATCGGCAGCCATTACAGGTTTAATGATCGGTATTATTATCGAAATGCTCATTTTGTGGGGTATGGGCACACAGCGGGTAGCCTTTCCGCCTTTGATCGAAACCGTGACCTATAATGTCTACGGTGTATTCATCACCAACAAAAAGATTATGATTGTGGCCGTTTCGCTTTCGTTTATGCTGGCTTTGCATCTGTTTATTAAAAAAACCCGCTGGGGGATGGCCATGCGCGCCATGGCCTTTGATTTTGTAGTCGTGCCCTTGATGGGTGTATCGATCAATCGTATTGCAGCAATGACATTTGCGATAGGGTCAGCTCTGGCCGCCGTGGCCGGTATTCTTTTTGGAGTTGCCTATCCGGTCCTCGATCCGTACATGGGAATTACATTTGGCTGGAAGGCTTTTGTGGCAGCGATTCTGGGCGGAAGAGGTTCGATTATGGGGGCGACACTTGCGGGATTTTTACTCGGGTTTATTGAAATATTCGTGGTGATGATCTTTCCATCTACTTTGCGGGATATAATCGCTTATTCAATCGTGCTACTCATTCTGGTTTTCAGACCCTACGGCTTCTTTGGCGAGCCGTACAGTGCCAAGTTGAGACTGTAGCAGCAGCGGGTGCATAAGGAGTGAAGAAATAAGAGTGCCTAAAGTGAGCTAAAGTGTCTAAAGTTGTGGTGTCGCTTCGCTCCCGTCTTCGCCTTCGGCTACGCCGCGGCAAGCCATCTTTTTTTAATAATAAAATAGACAGAATTCCTTAACTTTAGCCCACTTTAGCTCACTTTAGTCACTTTAAACAAGATGTATCCAACAGCATCTTCGATAAGTAAATCGACACCACGCCCTTCCCCGCTTTACGGGATCTTCGACGGGCGTGGATTCTCTACTGAAAGGGATTTAAATGGAAGTAACAAGTAGCGAATTATCTACACCTGAAACAGGATTAAAAAACAAAATCATGGAGTTGTTTTCCATGGTACCGATTCTGGGGTG
>JAFCZV010000074.1 GCA_019314155.1 Deltaproteobacteria bacterium | reverse complement strand
TTGGATGACGTAGGCTTTGCCCAGGTAGGCAGTTTCGGAGGTCTTATTGAAACGCCTAACATCGATCGCCTGGCGGAGGGCGGTTTACGTTATAACAATTTCCACACCACCGCCTTGTGTTCCCCTTCTCGTGCTACTTTAATGGCCGGACGTAATCCTCATTCAATCGGACTGGGTTCTCATGCGCTGACAGCCATGGGTTTTCCGGGTTATAACGCGATTATGCCGGAGTCTGCCAAGTCAGTGGCAAACTATCTTGAAGAGCACGGGTATATCAATTATGCCCTGGGCAAATGGGATCACACACCGCTTTATGAGGTGTCACAGGTAGGCCCTTTTGATCGCTGGCCAAGCGGTGAAGGTTTTCAGCATGCGTATACCTTTATGGCGGCTGATGTGCACCAGTTTGTTCCAGTTATGTGGAATGATCATACGCCGGAACCTTATCGTAAATCAGTTCACCTTGATAAGGACTTAGCAGACCGGGCCATTCAATGGATTACCGGGCATAAGTCCATTAAACCGGACTTGCCGTTTATGATGTTATGGGCCTCCGGCTCCATGCATTCGCCGCATCATGCCCCTGAAGAGTACATGGTAAAATATCACGGAAAATTTGATATGGGATGGGATAAGGCACGGGAGATGATCCTGGGTGTCATACCCAAAAATACGAACCTCACCAAACGTATTCCTGAAATCAAGGCCTGGAAATCTTTAAGTGATGAAGAGAAAAAACTTTACGCGCGCCAGATGGAAGTCTTTGCCGCTCAAATGGAACACGTGGACCACCAAATCGGCCGCGTGGTCAAAGAACTCAAGCGGATCGGGGAATTCGATAACACGTTGATTTTCGTTACAGCCGATAATGGGGCCAGTGGTGAGGGCGGCCTGGCGGGAACCTTTAACGAAACCTATGTGCTCAATGGTCTGCAAACGGCACTTGACGCAAATCTTCGTCATTACACAGATTGGGGACGGGAAAACACCTACCCCCATTACCATGCGGGCTGGGCCATGGCCGGAAATACACCTTTCCGCTATTTTAAACAGAGTGAACACCGCGGTGGCCAACATGATGCTTTAGTCGTGCACTGGCCAAAAGGCATTAAAGCCAAAAGCGAGATCCGCAGCCAGTACCATCACATCGCCGATATTGCTCCCACTATTCTGGAAGCGGCTGGTATTACTGTACCGGAAACCTACCATGGTGTGAAGCAGCAACCGATGGATGGAAAGTCTATGTTGTATTCTTTCAATAATCCGAAAGCACCGAACGTCAAAAACCGTCAGTATTACGAAATGTTCGGCAACCGGGCGATTTGGGTGGATGGATGGAAAGCAGTGACACTGCACGCGAATCGTATGCCCTGGGAACTAAACAAGGTCTTGCCATTTGAAAAGGACAAATGGGAGCTCTATCATGTTGAAAAGGATTTTTCAGAGAGCACAGATCTTTCAAAAAAATATCCTGAAAAGTTAAAAGAGCTGCAAGAAATATTTGACGAAGAAGCATGGAAGTATGGAGTCTACCCGCTGTATGACGACATGATCATGCGGGTAGCCAAACAGCAGGATCGTCTGTTCAGTGACCAGAAAGAATTTGTCTACTTCGCACCTGGCGCGGTTCGTATTGCGGAAAAATCTTCCGCACCAGTGAAGAACCGTTCGCATACAATCGTCACCAAGGTGGATCTGAAAGGGGATGAAGAGGGGGTGATCGTTGCTGTAGGTGGTATGACGGGCGGTTTTTCCATGTTCATCAAAGGCGGAAGACTCTTCTATGACTACAATTATCTTGACGGAGTTCACTACACCTTGATGTCGGAGGAGCTGCCCGAAGGCCTGACCGAATTGAAGGTAAACTTCATCAAAACCAAGGAGTTCGGTGGCACAGGCGAACTCTATGTCAACGGCGAAAAAGTTGCTGAGGTAGGCATGCCCAATATGCACATCAGCACCTACTCACTGGCTGAAACATTTGATGTCGGTCGCGATACGGGCACCCAGGTTACCAAACTCTACAGCGGTCCCTTCCCGTTTAAAGGTAATCTCGACAGGGTGGTTATCGCATTGACTGATTAACCCTTTTTGCAACGATAGTTAAGACATGAAAAGGATGGGGGCTGCCACTTCTGCTCTCACAGGATAGTGGCGGCCCCTATTACAAAAACCAATGAGAAATATATCTATTTTTTTGATATTAGTAGTTTCATTTTTTTCTTTTATACATGCTGCTCAGTCACAGCATAAAACAATAGAATATAAAGACCTCATTGGACGCTGGGTGCGTCCTGATGGTGGATATGTATTGCATTTTAAAGCTGTGAATGACGACGGAAGCATCGATGCAGAGTACTTGAATCCGAATCCTATCAATGTTTCTATGGCTAAAGTGAGCAATAGATCGGATAAGATCGATATCTTTGTCGAGTTGAGGGATATAGGCTACCCCGGTAGCTTCTACACACTTGTCTATGAACCGGATAGAGATCGCCTTGTTGGTGTATATCACCACCTTGTGCATAAGCAGAATTATGATATTTATTTTGTTAGGGCCCAATAATTTGGATTTTTTCAATTTATTGCGTATATACCTCGATTGCAGATATCTGCAATAACGTCCAAGTATCAACTGCCTGATTTTTTTGTGATAAGATAATACCGTATCACCAAACGAAAGTTTTGGCGATTACTGCAATATCAGACAGGTTTTTGAAGGCTTAAAATTGTTGTGATATTGCTTTTTCAATTAAGGAGTCTTTTTCTTTAACAGAATAATGCTGTACGTAACTCCATCACTCCATCTTTGTTTTTGGCATTTCAGTAGAAGGTTGAGGTGACACTCAAAAACTAGCGCACCTCTTTTTCCCAGGGAGATTACGATTTTCTTGGAATCTTCTTGGGTTTTTGTATTTTTATTGTATCTTTCTCAAACGCGATTTAATCTTTGGTTATTCTTGCTAATAGTTCTCCTCTTGTAATAACACCTCCTACCCATAAACTTAATATATGTCCTTTAGTGGGAGTACGGATTTTTTTTCAGAGAAATCAGGAAAACTGATTAAATTTCCTAAGTAATTTGTTTTTTTTCCAAGCTGTTGAATATTAGGAATAAATAATCCACTATTCTCTGCTTTAACTATTCTCATTTTATCGTAATCTATAGGTATTGATTTGAATGTATGAGGTTTTGAAAGATTTCCTGTATGTCTTAGAAAGCTTTCTATTATTTTTAACCCTTTGTTTATATACTTATAAGTGATTCTTTTTCCTTCACCTAATTCAACAGTAATTGCTTTTATGTTTCTGTCTAGAAGACAACCTACAAGTGTGTTCTCAAGAGGTTCTTTTCTTAGTAAAATAAATGGAACATCAAGATGTGCAATCACATCTTGAACATCAGAGTATCTCCGTTCATATATTCTTGCTTGAGGAGTGTCTAGAATGTTATCATTACCGTTGTGAAGATCTAAAACACAACCACATCTATTAAGTATTTTGAATATGCTGTAACACATTTTTTCTGTAATTACTCCATCTTTCTTTCCAGGCCAGCAACGATTCATATCTTTTTTATCTATCCTGCTAGTTCTTTCTTTTACATTATATGCTAAAGGGTTTGCTACAGGGAAGATGATTATTTTCCCTTTGAGAGGGTATTTTTTTTTAAGGAATTCTTTGAGAATGACAATTGAGAAGAACTCATTTCCATGCTGAGTTGCGACTATTCCTGTAGTAGGTCCTTTCTTTTTTGAATCTACTATAAAATACGGTATTCTGACTGGAGACCCATCAGGTAATTCTTACACAACCAACATTTTATTTTCTATTTTCACATTAACAACCTCTTTGTAAATCTTTATAAATTTTTTTAAAACCAAACGTTGGTTTAGTTTTGCTTTGTAACTTCCTGAGATCTCTAACAATTAATCACTTTTTTGTTTGCTGCTTCTGCTGGGAAAGTAGTTTCTCTACAGCCAAGTCATGCTCAGGGGTATGATGGCAGAGGGCCTGATAGGCAGCAGAAAGTTCAAGCACTTCCTCCAAACTCCTTCCTTGTGAAAGATAGAATAGACGTTTTGCCAGACGGAGGATGTTTTGAGGATGTTTTGCGATTTCAAAAGCGATTTCCGTGCAACGCTGAATAAGATTTTCTGGTGAGGTGACTTCGCTTACCAGGCCAATCCGCTGGGCTTCCTGCGCATCAATTATTCTGCATGTAAATGCAAGCTCACATGCTCTGGAAAATCCTATGATACGGGGCAGAAAAAATGCTCCGCCATCGCCGGGGATTAAACCAACGGAAACAAAGGTTTCCCCGAAACGAGCTTTTTCGCTGGCGATACGTATATCGCACATGCATGCTAAATCACAACCAGCCCCTATAGCGGGACCGTTGACTGCTGCTATAGTCGGAACATCCAGATAATAAAGAGCCAAAGGGATGCGCTGGATTCCCTTGCGGTAGTTCTCCCGTAACTGCTCGGGATTGCCCGAGAACATGCCTTGCTTATTATGCATGTCTTTAACGTTTCCTCCGGCCGAAAAAGCTGAACCGGCACCGGTGACAATCAAGACATTAATATCATTATTGTTCTGAACTCTATGGCATACATCCTCGATTTCATTAATGATTGTTTCACCTGTTATGGCATTTCGGATGTCGGGCCGATTTAATGTTAAATGAGCAACAGATCCTTTTTCCTCAAAGAGTATTTCCTTATATTCCATAGATTAAAACTCCTTATTCAGGGATTATTCGTGGTAAAACTTTTTGCAAAAAGTTTTCATGATTCTACGTTTTCGGATACATTCTAATTTTTTGTCAAAGATCTATGAAACTTTAATCTTTCAGAATAACTCGAGCATCTACAACATTAAGGCCACTTTCATAGACAATAACGGGATTTAAATCCATCTCCTGTATATCGGGATATGCTTCGACAATTTCAGAACAGATTAACATTAATTCCGTAAGTGCTTTCTTATCACATGGAGGATTTCCTCTGACACCATCCAGAATGGGAAAGGATTTTATCTCTTTTAACATCTTCTTGGAAGCTGCTTGCGATAGAGGAAGCACCCGGAAAGAAACATCCCGTAAGATTTCCACCAGTACACCTCCCAATCCGAACATAATAATTGGACCAAATTGGTCATCTATTTTTGTCCCTATGATCACTTCCACACCCTCCTTGGCCATGGGTGACACAAGGATTCCTCTTATATCAGCTTTTTCATCGAATCTTTTTGCGTTATCGACAATCTCGTCAAAGGCTTTACGAACTTCGTCTTCTGTCCTTAGTTTGAGTTTAACCCCTCCCGCATCGCTCTTATGGAGAATATCCGGGGATACAATTTTCAGTACAACCTCCCCGCCCATGTTTTTCGCAATGCTAACGACTTCATCCGCTGTTTTTGCCAGATAATCATGAGAGACAGGTGCACCGTGTAATTGTATAAGATTCTTGGCTTCATATTCCAACAAGAAATTGCGGTTCTCTTCTTTGGCCCTGTTTATTATTTCCTCTCCTTTAGACTTTGTTTTGGCGCCCCAATTCATGATAAATTTTGCTTTTGTATGATACCTTCCCAAATAATCTCCATACTCTGCCAACAGGCTAATGCATTTGCATGCCACATCCAGAGAGTCGTAAACTGGAATGTTATAATATCGCAAAAGGTCAAGGGAATGGGGTTTCTTGGCGCTATAAAGGCTATGGAGAACAATTGGTTTTTTGTATTTTTTCACCTTTTTCCCCATCATATGGGACGCATCTTCTTCCACTAATGCGAGACTTTCCGCAAAACGTATTCCATAGCCGCCAAAAAGACCCACGATTAAAAGCCCGCCTATGTTAGTATCTTTCATGATTATTTCAGCACAGTCGGCAAAAATAGCCGGGTTAGAATCTGTGCCTCCAGCCACATCCACTGGATTTGGCACTGATGCTGTAAAGGGCAGAATCTTTTTCAATTTGGCTTGAGTCTTCTCGCTCAACACAGGTATATTTATCCTTAAATCGGTTAAAAGGTCAGCAGCAATGGTGGCATGGCCTCCTCCGTCGGCAAGAATGGCAACATTGTTGTTTTTAATAGGCGGAAGGCTTGAAAGGGTCTCCGCTGCAGGAAAAAGCTCATCCGAATTCTCAATCACAATAATTCCTGCACGTTCAAAGGCTCCCTTAGCCACTTCCGACATACCAGCCAAGGCACCGGTATGTGAACCCGCTGATCTTTTTCCAATGGATGAACGACCACTTTTGAGAAGGATGATCGGTTTTTCGAGAGTGGTCTTATACGCTTGTTGTAGGAATTTGCGGCCATCTCTCATCCCCTCCACATACATTAATATGGCTTTTGTATCATGGTCTTGTTGGAAAAACTCGAGATATTCGTGAAATTTGATATCCGCCTCGTTTCCCACGCCGATGTAATATGATATTCCTTTCCGGCTTTTGAGATTCGCTTCTGTTATCAATGTCAGGGCCATGTTGCCGCTCTGGGTAAGAAGGGCAATATCCCCTTTGGGCACATCAGGCAAACCTACAAGATTCAGATTGTTTTTCATGTTTATTATGCCGGATGTGTTTGGACCTATTAACCGGATATTGTTTTTTCTTGCCACTTCCACCATTTCTTCTTCTTTTTTTCTTCCTTCATCTCCGAGTTCTCCGAATCCGGCAGCAATAATAACAGCTCCATGAATACCCTTTTTACCGCAATCTTCCAAAATGGCAGGAATAGTATTGGCGGGAGTAGTAATCAGTACGATGTCAACCGGGTCCTTTATATCAGATACCTTCTTATAACACTTAAGGCCTAATATACTTTTTTCTTTCGGGTTAACCGGATATATTTTCCCCTCAAATTTTTCATCCAGAAGCGTTCTAATGGCCTGGAAGCCTCTCTTGGTTTCACTCTTTGTTGCCCCAACAATGGCAACAGATTCAGCGTTTAAGATATTTTCAATAGACATTGTACTCCCTCCTGAATGCAGGATCCTGATGTCTGCTTGTGCAGAAATAACAAATTAAAAAAGAAACAATAAATAATTGAGTGACCAGGATCAAGGCGTTCTCTTTCTTTCCTCGAAATCCTTTAAAGATTCCTGCCTCTCTTTTGTGGAAACACAGGCCAGGCATGCCTCAATCTCATAGTCCATTAAGGCCTCGAGACTCGCCTCCCCCTGTGCCATATGTAGACCCTTTTTAATCATTTTTAAAGAGAAGGCTGAATTACTGGCAATCTTCTTGGCCATCCCCTTGGCTTCATCCATAAGTCGGTCATGAGAAACGGCTTTGTTAACCAGCCCTATCCTCTCGGCCTCTTTCCCATCGATATATTCTGCTGTAAAAAGAAGTTCTTTACTTTTGCCAGGACCGATCAGGTCCTGGATTAATCTCATGGCTCCACCTGTAACAGAGGATGTCACTTTGGCTTCCGGGGATCCGATTTGTGCTTCCTCTGCACAGATCCGAATATCACATGCAAGGGCTAACTCATATCCTGAGCCTAACGCATAACCGTTGATTGCGGCGATTGTTGGCTTTTCAAACCGGATGATTTTTCTCGATGTTTCCTGTAGTTCCACAAGGTATTCGCGATATTCCTCTAAATTCCTATTTTTTGATTCCTTTAAATCAGCTCCGGTAGAAAATGCCCGTCCCTCTCCTGTAATAATCAAAACTTTTACCTCCGGGTCATTCTTGACATCTTCTAGAGCTACCTGAAAATCGAGCCATAACTGCTTATTCATAGCGTTTAGAACTTTAGGCCTATTCAGTTTGATGGTCGCAATTCCTTCCTCTTTTTCATAAATGATGCACTCAAAATCCATTCTTACTTCCTCCATAAAAAGGATAAGAATTCCCTTTTTAAAGCAAAAAAACTGAGGTTGTTAAAGTTGTGTGACGGCTGGGGATGAGTAACAACATATTGTGCTGCCACTGATGCGACAACAAGTCCCAACCGGCTTCAGACAATCGAAATTAGAATACCAAATAAAGATCGTATTGTCAAAACGGCACTTAGCTCCAAATCGGCTGAAAATAGAGGGTTTTGGATATAGGAGGTCTGTCTTCCCGCTTAAGACTTTTCTTAAAAGTAGGATTCGGCAGGGCAATCCAGAACCCTGATGTAATCATCCGTGCTGGGCCCCGACTGCTCGTCGTATGCGGGAAACACATCGAGGGGCGCGACTTTCGTTTCACATCCCACAGGACCAGGTGTTTGAGGATCTATTTACTTGCATTGGAATGAAAAAAGCAATGAAGAGAACGTTTCTCACCCCTGAATCATATCTTCAAGTAAACATCGCAATGGTATCCTTGAATATACCGACATCCCAGTATATGATTATCCTATCTGCAAACTCAGGCCGCCCCCGAAAATTCAACAAACCAGAAATATGTTTAACTCTTTGCAAAAAAAATATGGATAATCGATTCAATCCCACACTTTTATTTTTTTGAATACCAATACATATGGGGATTAAAGATCCAGCTACAAATCTGAGATATCTGCAATTTATCGCCTAGCATAAAATCCCTCAATAAATTTGATATGTTATGAGTATCACACTTGGATAAAGCCTCATTTTTCAGACTGGATTGAGGCTGGAGAGATCAATATATTGTGGTCTAAGTTTTAACCGGTTGGCCGGTTTTTGTGAGCCGACCTTGTTGATGAATAGGGGCGATCCTGAAAGTCGTGAACATTGGGGTTCAAATCATCACTACGATTCCTGAAATATCATCTACAGATCTCAGCCGCAACCAAACCACTGATAAGAGAATAATATCGATTGATTCCGCTTATAAATATGGCCTTATGTTAAAGACTACCGACTTTGGAAGTTAGAAAAAGTTCACCAACTGTTTTATCATGTAGTAGACAAGGGGAATAAATATGGCGGGAAGCATGTTGCCGACTTTGATTTTTTTAATTTCAAGCAGGTTAATGGCGATGGCCATGATCAATATGCCACCGACTCCGGACATTTGATTAATGACAGCGGGAATTAAAAACGGCTTCATTAATGACGATGTCAGGGTTATCATCCCCTGGTATATAAAGACGGATATTGACGAAAACAGTACGCCGATTCCGAAAGAAGACGCAAAAATAATGGAAAAGAGGCCGTCTAAAGCGGATTTTGCAAATAAAGTTTGATGGTTGCCGGAAAGCCCGCTTTCCAGCGAGCCGACAATGGCCATGGAGCCGACACAAAAAACCAAACTGGCAACCACAAAACCTTTTGCGATGCTGCTCCCGGCCTTTGAGAATCTGGTTTCAAGTCGTTTACCCAAGTGCTCCAGTTGGCCCTCGATATTTATGAATTCCCCGATTAAACTTCCGATGACCAGACTGAAAATAACCAGTAAAATGGCGTCGGTTTTCAACGCCATTTTAAAACCGATCAGCATGACGGCAAGGCTGATGGCCTGCATCGTGGTAACGGTAAATTTTTTGGGTATACCCCCTCTAAAAAGAAGTCCCAATAGACTTCCGACAATAATAGCGACAGTATTGATGATGGTTCCTAACAAATTCAATCCTCCAAAAAAATATGATTCTTCTCCAATTTAATTGGAGAAGAGGGTTCAACGTTTAGGGTTAAGGATAAAGAAGGCATGAAGATCCGAAATTCTAATTACAAATGTTCATTTTCCCAAAAAAACGCCCGGCTCATTGAGAACCGGGCGTTTTAAACAATTTTGAATTTATATTATTCTGTTGCAGTGCTGGTCAGAAACTCACGGGTGAATTTTTCATTGTCTTCGGGGGTCATCTCTTTGGGGATTCTTTCCATGGCTAAATTAAGTGCAGTATCTATCAATTCCTTCCTGAGAATGAATTTCGCCTGAACAAATTGAAAATCAATCCTTTGCTTGGCATTTTCCAGCATCATTTTGCTCTGGTTTTGAGCGGATTCGATAATTTCTGCTTTTTTCCTTTCTCCCTGCTCAACAATTCGATCTTTTATTTTAGCAAAACGAGTTTTACTTTCATCAACCATTTTATTGATCTCGGTGACTTTATCAGCGGCCTGTTTTTTCTTTTCCTCTATCCTTTCTATTTCCTGGGCATTGAACCATAACAGAACCTCGTCATATATGGGTCGCCAACCGCCTGAACTTTCAGATGCAAGGGCTTCAAATCCCAAAAAATGAAGACTCATGGTTTCTGCCATGATAAAGTATAACAACCCAATTTTTTTAGTCACTTTTTTCATGGAACCAGTCTCCGATCCAGCACCTTTTCTATGATACTGACCGCCAGGAATTCAGATTCTTTAATAATATCCTTTCTGGCTTCAGATATCTGAGTGTCAACTGCTTTTTGAGCCTTATCCTTCAACGTTTTAATCTCTTGTCTAGCAGAATTAAGAATCTCAGCAGCCTTTTCTTTTCCCGTATCTTCGATTTCTTTTTGTAATTTAGAAGCTTCATCTTTAACAGCTGATTCCTGTTGTTGAAGCTGGTTAGTCAAATTCTCAAACTCATTTTTTGTGTCACGAATCTCTTGCAGAATCTTATTGATATAGTTATCCCTCTCACCCATAACATTTCGCAAGGGACGAAACATAAGCCGGTTGATAATAAATAGAAAGATCAAAAACGAAATCAGCTGAAAAAATAACGTTGCGTTTATACTTATGAGAGCAACATTGCTGGCTATATGCATTGGCTGCCTTCCAAATGATTACATATAAAAATATTACAAAAAACCCCTGACTGACCGAATTGACGGCATCATATATAACTACCACTAATAATGGACAACCCGTTAATTTTTTATGTCAGAGGATAACTTCTCGTTAACCTTATTTCGGTTATAATACCGAAAAATATTAAAACAGAACTTATACAACAAACAAAAGCAATAATGCAATAACAAGTGAATATATTCCGGTTGACTCGGCAACTGCTTGGCCCACCAGCATTGTTCGGGTCAAGAGTCCTGCTTCTTTGGGGTTTTTACCGATTGCTTCACAAGCTCTTGCGGCAACCAGACCTTCACCTATACCAGGGCCGATTGCGCCAAAGCCCATTGAAATACCTGCTCCGATAAAAGCCGCTGCTTTAATAATATCTACACCTTCAATTGCCATTTTTTCCTCCTATAAATTTTTTAGCTATATTTTTTAAATTGAATCACGCCACAAAAATCAGAATCAGGGCGATAACCATTGAATATATCGCTGTTGATTCGGCAACAGCCATGCCCACCAGCATTGACCTGGTAATAACTCCAATAAGCTTTTGGTTCCTTGCTATCGCGTTTACTCCGCCGCTGGAGGCTATGCCTTCACCTATTCCCGGGCCAATAGCACCAACCCCCATACATATACCCGCTCCCAGCAGAGCCATGGAGGGGGCAAGCGAGTCTGTCGCGGGAAAACCCTTATATATCAGAATAAAGCTGACTAAAAGTCCCAAAATGGCCGGAGTTTGTGCAATTGCTTGCCCCAAAAGCATCACATTGGTCACAGGTTTCATAGTTAGAGGCTGCCGAGCTATGCCCTCGCAACTGGATTTTGCAACCACACCTCCACCAATACCCGAGCCTATGGCAGCCAATCCGATAGCAAGCCCTGCACCCAGCATAGCCGCCCATCCGGGTGAAACCGGGATCGCTGAAAAGTTGCTAAATAATAAAATAAAAGATACTACCAACGCAAAAATAGATGGAGTTTGGCATACCGCTGAACCAATTAGCATGTTGGTCGTTAAACGGCCGGTCATGGCCGGCTGTCGGGACATCCCGGTACAGGCCGCCCCGGCCGGGTAACCTGCGCCTATGCCGGAACCGATAGCCCCAAACCCCATTGCCAGCCCTGCTGAAAATACGGCAGATACTGTTATCCATGATTCTGCCGAAAACCTCGTAAACAGCAATATCATTGCAATTACCAGGGCAAAAATCGCCGCGGACTCAGCAATGGCCTGTCCAATCAACATGGATTTAAAAATATCACCGGCCATTTTTTTGTTCCTCGATATGGCCAAATTGGCTTCCGCAGCCGTATATCCCTCACCAATTGCTGCCCCGATTGCGCCAACTCCCATGCATATTCCGCCCCCGACAAAAGCAGCAACATTTACCCATGTTTGAATGTCATATGCCATCTGTTAATGTACCTGTACTGAAATATAAACAAGGGTTAGCATCGTAAAGACAAAGGCCTGAATTGCACCTATGAAAATCACGAAAAAGAAATTAAGAAAAGGTGGCAGCAGTATGCTATAAGTCAGATACGATACTACCAGGATAATGATCGAGCCGCCCATGATGTTGCCAAACAGACGAAAGGAGATGGAAACGACCTTGGCAAGTTCTCCGATCACATTCAGCGGCGCCATCAAAAAGATCGGATGGCAATATTCTTTAAGATACGTACCGATACCCTTGGCTCTTATGCCGGCATAATGGGCAATAAAAAACCCCATGACGCCGAGGCTTAAAGGCGTATTAAGATCCTTGGTCGGTTCATGCATATGAGGAAACAGCCCTATCCAGTTGCAAGTGACCAAAAACATGAACAAAGCACATATAAGGGGGGCATATGTCTTTGAACGTTCTTCCAGCGCGTCTTCTGTCAGGTCATAAATCATTGTGACAATCAGTTCTCCAAACACCTGTACCGGTTCGGGCAGCAAACCTGCTTTACGAGTGGCAAAATAACCGAAAACAAGCAACACCGAGATCACAATCCATGTCATTACCATGGCATCAATATTAAAAATGATGTCACGCCCCATAAAAGGGATGATCAATTGATGTATCTTACCTAAATCTTGCATAATACCATTTGCCCTAAAATTGTTTTCTTCGGGTTGAAGATATATAATTAAACAAATGATCAACAATTATAAAAAATTGGACCAGAAAGATACCAGCAATTACGGCAAAAAGATTGAATTGTTCAAATTTAATAGCCATAATAAGCGGGATCGCCAAAATTATATATCTGAAATATATCGAACCTAGGGCTACCAAAAAGGTTTTACCTTTTGATTTGCCAATTCTATGGGGAAGGGTTTCTCCCATTAAAATGAAATTGACAATACTGAAAACAGTACCCAGAATCAAACCTTTGCCAACAGGCTCTTGACCAGCCAGGATAAAAAGAAATCCTGCGAAAATTGCCACTGTAATTGCTGTGGAACAATATCTTTTTTGGGTTTGCCTAACCCCTTCCATTATCGGAATTTGTTTTATCATTTTCCTGCTGATCGATTATCTCAAGAATTTGACGATATACTACGTTTGCGCCGCCGATAACACCCAAAATGATAAAAATGGTTATAAAAATGCCTTTGGTTCCCAACCATCTGTCAAGGTATAATCCAACAAAAAAACAAAAAGTGATGCAACCGGCCATCGTAAGGCCCAGTTGCGTTACAATGTAAAGATTTTCGACCCAGGGGCGGTCTCTTTTATAGTCGAAAACCTTTTTCTTTTTCGACATTGCGCCTAACTATAATCATTTGAACTTGTTGAATTGTTTTAGAATTTTATAAATGCTTCTCGAAGACGTTAGTCTGATAGCAGATAATATTCTATACTGTCAAGGAGATATGTGAAATTTATTGTGTACTTTTTCTGGTTTCAAAAAGAAAAATGTATTATTGCATAAACTTGTTTTGTAATATATTCTAACCGCCGCAGTATCCTACGAGGGAATCGACATATGGCAATATCGAATACACAGAAATTGCGCCGCTTTTATGATCAGTTTGTCGGCGATGACAATGTTCTCATTGTTAT